>CACZRJ010000086.1 GCA_902783535.1 uncultured Ruminococcus sp.
GACAGCAGCTTGCGGTTCGCTACACTTGGCGGTAACTACCCGTGGCGGGACTTTCACCCGCTAGAATTGCGCCATGCCCGGCACACCACCACAAAAGGTGCCGTCCGGCCGGACGGCACCTTGTTCTTTTTTTCTGTCAGAAAGGCTTGCTGTCTTTCAGTTCCACGATCCGCAAGAACGCGTCGTTCTTCGTGTCCTTCGTGAAGTATCCCGTCCTGACGAACTGGAATTTCTCTCCGGGCTTCGCGTCCGCAAGAGACTTCTCCAGCCGGCAGCCGTGCAGGACCTGCACGGAATCCGGATTGACGTAGTCTTCGAACGTTTTCCCTTCCGGAACCGCGCCCGTGTTCTCGATGGTGAACAGATAGCCGTAGAGATAGACGTCCGAGGTGACGGACTCGGAGGCGGAGACCCAGTGGATGGTTCCCTTGACCTTCCTGCCGTCGACGGGATTGCCGCAGCCGCTTTCCAGGTCGGCCGTGACCGTCACGGACGTGATGTTTCCGTTTTCGTCCGTTTCGCAGCTCTTCCAGCGGACGATGTATCCGCCCATCAGGCGGACTTCCCCGTCCGGTTTGAGGCGGAAGTATTTCGGAGGCGGGTTCAGAGAGACGTCGTCGCGGTCGACGAAGATCTCCCGCGTGAACGCGACCTGTCTGGTCCCGGCGTTCTCGTCCTGCGGGTTGTTCGGAAGACTGAAGTATTCCGTTTTTCCCTCAGGATAGTTCTCGACGATGACGCGCACCGGGTGCAGGACCGCGACGCGGCGGACTGCCTTCGCGTTCAGTTCTTCACGGATGCAGTGCTCGAGCAGGGAGATGTCGACGAGGCTGTCCGACTTCGCGACGCCGATCCGCGTGCAGAAGTCGATAATGGACTCGGGCGTATACCCTCTTCTGCGCAGACCGCAGAGGGTCGGCATGCGGGGGTCGTCCCATCCGTCGACGGCGCCGGACTCGACCAGGCTCCGCAGGAAACGCTTGCTCATGACCGTGTAAGTCATGTTCAGACGGGCGAATTCGATCTGGCGGGGTTTGGACGGCACGGACACGTTGTCGACCACCCAGTCGTAAAGCGGACGGTGGATCTCATATTCCAGAGAGCACAGGGAGTGCGTGATTCCTTCCAGCGCGTCCTGGATCGGATGGGCGAAGTCGTACATCGGGAAGATGCACCATTTGGTCCCCTGACGGTGATGCTCGACGTACTTGATCCTGTAGATGACCGGGTCGCGCATGCAGAAGTTTCCGGACGCGAGATCGATCTTCGCGCGGAGCGTGTATTTTCCTTCGGGATATTTCCCTTCGCGCATCTCTTCGAACAGACGGAGGCTTTCCTCCACAGGACGGTCGCGGTAGGGGGAAACGGCCGGATGCGTCAGGTCCCCCCTGTATTCGCGGAACTGCTCGGGCGTCAGTTCGCAGACGTAGGCGAGGCCTTTCCTGATCAGTTCGACCGCGTACTCGTAGTCCTTCTCGAAGTAGTCGGAGCCGTAGAAGAAGCGGTCGCCCCAGTCAAAGCCGAGCCAGTGGATGTCCTCCATGATGGCGTCGACGTATTCGGTGTCCTCCTTGGCCGGGTTGGTGTCGTCCATGCGGAGGTTGCAGAGACCGCCGAACTTCTTCGCGGTCGCGAAATCGATCGTCAGCGCCTTGCAGTGGCCGATGTGGAGATAGCCGTTCGGCTCCGGCGGAAAGCGCGTGTGGACGGTTTTCGTTTTGCCTTCGCGGATGTCCTCGACGATGGCTTCCTCGATAAAATTGGTGGGTTCGATCATTTTTTTGTCTCCTTCTATGATTCTGACCGGACGGTCTCCATGAACAGCCGGATCCTGCGTTCGGACTCCTCGCGCCCGAGGATCTTCATCACGGTATAGAGGTCGGGCGAATTCTTCCGGCCGGTCAGCCCGACGCGGATATATTCGCTGACGTCTCCGACGCTTCCCTTCCAGTCTTCGGGATGTTCCTTGTATTCTTTCATGTTCGCGCAGTAGCCGTGCGCCGACGCGACCGCCTTCACTTTCTCAAACCAGCCGTTCGCGTCGTCCGCGGGATCGTAGCTCTCCAGGAAGGACGCGAGCACGGACGCGATCTCTTTTCCGTCTTTCCCTTCGGGCATCTCCTCGAACCGGAAGTATTCCGGATAGAAGAACTGCACGAACGTCTTCGCGTCGCGCCAGTTCGCGAAATCCTTCCGCGGCTTCTTTCCGCCGCGTCCGATGGAGAAGATCTCCTTCGTCTGCTCCGGAGACCTTTTCAGGCAGGAAAAGAATTCCGGGTCGTTGTCTTCCGCCCAGGCTGTGATCTGTTCGCAGACCTGCTCCGCGCTCATCCGGGCGATCACGTTCTTGGAAACGTCGTTCAGCTTGTCGAAGTCGAACAGGCATCCGGACGTGCTCATCTTCTTGATGGAGAAGGGGAAATCCGTATACGGACGGTCCGGGTTCTGCGCGTGCCATTCCTCGTAATTGGAGTTCAGCAGCGTCATGAGGTACTCGATGACGCTTTCGGGCGGATATCCGAGCCCGTCGTAATCCTCCATTTTCGCGCCGCGGTCGCGCTTGGACAGCTTTTTCTTGTTTCCGTCCTCGTCCAGACGCAGCACCTGCGCCGTATGCAGGTATTTCGGCTGTCTGAATCCGAGATACCGGAACAGCTGGATGTGCTTCGGAAGGCTCGGCAGCCATTCCTCGCCGCGGATCACGTGCGTCGTGCCCATCAGATGGTCGTCCACCGCGTGGGCGAAATGATAGGTCGGGATGCCGTCGGATTTCAGCAGGACGAAGTCCTCGTCGTTCTCCGGAAGCTCCAGCGTGCCTTTCACCAGGTCGGTGAACTTCACCTTCTTTTCCCCGTCGCCGTCGGCCAGGATGCGGAGCACGAACGGATCGCCGTTCTTCATGTGCTCTTCGGCCTGCTCGTAAGTGATGGAGCGGTTTTCCAGCGTCTCGCGCTTCGCCTCTTCGCTCGCGGCTTCCCAGTCCTTCGTTTTGTTTTCCGTCTTTTTATCGGCGTTCAGCGCTTCCTCGAGCTCCTCTTTCGTGGAAAAGACGGGATAGGCCCTGCCTTCGCTGACGAGTTTCTTCGCGTAGACCTGATAGATGTGCTTCCGCTCGGACTGCTTGAACGGTCCGTACGGTCCGCGGTCTACGATGTTTCCGTCCGCGTCTTCCGCCGCGCCCTCGTCGAATTCGACGTGATAGCGGGCGAGCGTCCGGATCAGCGACTGCGCCGCGCCGGGGATCTCCCTCTTGGCGTCGGTGTCTTCGATCCGCAGGAAAAGGACGCCGCCGGACTGATGGGCCAGACGTTCGTCGATCATCACCTGATACATGCCGCCGAAGTGGACGAATCCGGTCGGGCTGGGAGCGAACCGCGTCACCTTCGCGCCTTCCGGGAGCGTTCTCGGCGGATACCGCTTTTCAACGTCTTCCGGCGTTTCTTTGACATGCGGGTACAGTAGCTCCGCGAGTTTTTCAAAATCCATTTCCCTATGACCTCCGTCACTCAAGCTTTCTATCTTTTCATTATACCCTCGCGCCGTCCGAAATGCAACACCCGATTTCCTTTTTTCGAAAAGGAAAATCCGCAGCGGGGATGACCTGCTGCGGATGATTCTCTGATATTGCGGCGCTCAGCCCTCGACTTCGTCCAGATACGTTCCGTGCTCGTCGAGATAGGTCTGGAATCTGCTGATGCACTTGGCGCGGGAAGAAACCGTGTAGCGGTATTTCGCGTGCGGATCGTTCAGGCAGAAGCGGATGTAGGTCACTTCCTTGCTGCGGGTCCTGTTCGCGATGGCGTCTTCCACCTGCGGATCGAAGATGTACCATTTCTCGCCGATCCGGACAGTCGTCCAGTCATGGCTGGTATATCCGCCGGCGTTCGCGGTGGTGTATCCGGTCACGACGTAGCACTCGAGACCGATCTTCCGCATCATGGCAGTAAATGTCGCGGAATAGCAGTTGCAGGTGCCGTAGCCGTCGACCAGGACCTGATAGGCGCACATCCAGTAGTTCTTCGCGTTGTCCCAGTGATTCGGGCTGCGGTAGTACGTATGCTCGATCAGCCAGTCGTAGCAGACCTTGACCTTCTCGTAGGTGTCCATGTCCGGCGTGAACAGTTCTGCGAACAGGACGTCGAGATAGTTGTTAAGGTCTTCATTGTCCGTGACGTACGGATGGAGCTCGGCGCTGTCCAGCAGCTTGCGGACGCCGATGGCGTCTTCGAGAACGACCGTCAGGGACGTCTGGAAGGAAAGGTCCATTTCCTCGTAGTAGGAGGCGTACCCGTTGCGGGAAACGACGACTTCGATGAGCGGGATCTCGGACGTGATGAACGCGAGCCCGTTGCCGTCCGTGGTATACTCGTCTTCGAAGACTTCGATCTCGGCGTCGGATACGGGATTTCCGTCGGTGTCCAGAACGGTCAGAACCGCATTGTAGCGGATCGTATTATCGATTTCCAGCGGGACCTTCGGCTGATCCGCGTCTCCGTTTTCGGACGGGACATCGGCGTCGGAATCGTCGTCCGGCTCTTCCAGTGCCGTACCGCCCCAGATCCCCTCGGACCAGCGGATGCCGTCCGTGTAGGATTCATTCGCGCTCTCGTCGGCAAGGGTCGCCCTGTTGTCGAGAACCGAACCGCGGGACTGTTCCGGAAAGACTTCCGGAGCGGATTCCGAAGATTCGTTGATTGTAGGTTCGGGGATGTCTTCCGCGGGCGCCGGAGAAGCAAACTGTCCGGACGCCGCCACGGCGAGCGCTCCGAGTACGAGCACGACCGCGAGCATCAGAAGCACCGTTTTTTTGTTCAATCGCATAAGAAATAATTCAACTTTCCTGAGATCGTAAGGAATGATTTGGAAAGAAACCGCCGGGATGAAGACCGCGTTTCAGGCGACATGACCATGCCGGAAGGCATATAGGGCGATTATCTTTCGGGTAGATTATACCCGACCGGGACCCGTTTGTCAACCCTTTTCCCGTCTTTTGTCATTTGTGACAAGGTTTCCGCGCCGATCGCAAATCTCGAAAGAGGAAATGCACAAATTTAATGAACACATGTTCATTATCATCCGACGGAACTCCCCCGTAGTATAAAAGACCGCAGGGCCCTTCTTCCGAAGAGCCCTGCGCGTTCTCGGCAAATTGCTTCGCTTATTTCACAAGACCGATTTTCGCGGTGACCTTGTAGTCCGGATCCCAGTAGTCCTTGTCGGGCGTGGAGGTCGGAACTTCGAAAGCATCGATGTCGAAGCCTTCGATGTAGTAGATCTCGCCGACTGAGACGGAAGCGCCGAATGCGAACGCGTCCTGCGCGTACTGCGTGTTCATGTTCGGCATATGGAGATGCTGTTCGTCGTCGTACCATGCGCCGGAAGCGCCGTCGCCCTTCTTGTCCTTCATCAGTTCCGGCCAGTTGTTGCCGGCGTTGATGCAGAATACGAAGCCGTTTTCGGGAATGGCAATGGCAGAAGCTGCTCCGCCGGAACCGTCGGAAACGGCGACGACTTCCCAGAAGCCTTCGTTGCCTTCAACCGGAGCGAATCCGATGTGATGAGACCATCCGCCGGCGATGTCGGCCGTGGTGCAGATGAAGCCCTGGCCTTCGCCTTCGGAAGCGGGATCGCAGGCGGTGACGAAGAAGTCGCTCAGGTTCTTCGGTTTCTCAAGACCGGCCGAAGAATTGTCTTCGGAGGGTTCTTCAGAGGGCTCTTCGGAAGGTTCTTCGGAAGATTCCGCGGGAGCGGGTTCTTCGGAAGACTCAGCAGGAGCGGGTTCCTCGGAGGATGCCGCGGGAGCGGGTTCTTCGGAGGACGCCGCGGGAGCGGGCTCTTCAGAGGATGCCGCAGGTGCGGAGGACTCCGCGGGCGTTGCGGGCGTACACGAAACTGCGAATGCGCACATGGTCAGGACCATGGCCATCACGAGCAGAAATGCGATTTTTTTCATGATGATTTCATTCCTTTCCAAATGGATCTTATTGTTTTTCTTTCCTGTATACTATACACCAAATTCTCAAAAAGTCAAGCCTTATCCCGTTTTCCGCGCAGAAATATCAGTCCGACGGACAGCAGGATGAGTACGCCGCCGGCGATCGCGAGGAAGACGAGCGCGGTCTCGACATAGCTGACCGTAAACACGTTGACGGGTTCCGGGCGGATGCCGAGCCGCCGCAAAAACTGCCCCAGGAGCAGGATCAGCGGTCCGGCGGACAGCATGATCCCCGCGCCGCCGATCGCGAACCGCGCGAACGAAGTCTTTCCGGAACGGAAGAGATAGACCAGCAGGAACATCGCCGCGACCAGGGAGATCGCTGCCGCGATCTTCAGGTATAACGCGATCTTTCCGCCGTAGGAACCCAGATAGGAGAACACGCGAGGGGAGCCGAACCGGATGTATTCGTTTTCGCAGAGGGTCACGAGGGAATCAACAGCTTCGTCCGACGCGGCGATGCCTTCGGCGGCCGCGTAATCCAGAAAGACCGTTCTCAGTTCCTCCCGGAGCGTTCCGGTGTCCGCGTGAAAGGCTTCTCCGGCGAAATTTGCCTCGACGGAGTCCTTCAGGAGCTTTTCCAGAACGGATTTGTCCGTCTTTCCGCTGAAGAAGTGCTCCGGCAGTCCGGACGGATTGCCGAGCTCGTTCAGTTCCTCTTCCAGGAACGGCGTGATCCCGTCGACGTATCCGGTTTTTTCAAGAGTAGACAGAACCCTGCCGGGCGTCAGAGTCCAGAGCAGGATGCAGGACAGAAGCAAAACGCAGAGCGCGAGCGACGCAACAAAGGAGACCGCGCCCCACGCGATCTTCAGAACGACGCCCGATTTCCCGTCCTGAGGGATGCCGCGGCCGGAGACGTCCGGCCTGTACTGACTGTTCATAACCCGGCCCCCTCAGTCCAGAATGATCTTCGGACCGGAAACGTATTCGCCGTAGACGAAATACCGCTTGCTGGTCAGTCCAAGTTCGTTGAACGGGTAGCAGGTGTACAGGATGATGTTCTCTTCCGCCGCGACCAGATCGTATGCGGAGCTGTCCGTCGCCTGCTTCACCTCGCAGGCGGTGACACGGTAGACATATTCGCCGTAGCTGGTGCTGACCCGTATGAACGTGCCGATCTCCACGTCTTTCAGCGCGTGGAAGTCCCTGTTGTTGTGGCCGGAGACCAGGCAGGTCGACCCCATGCCGGGGAAGGAGCTGCCCGGATACATGCCGACGCCGTTCTTCAATTGTTTCTTGCCGTCGCCGAAAAACATGCTGACGTGCTGGATGGTCGTCCCGTCCACCGAGATCTCCGCAAACTTGTTTCCGAGCCGCGGGAAAGTGATCTCCGAACCGAGGACAGTGTCGTCCTCAGGTTCTTCCGAGCTTTCGCCCGGGTCGGACGGGTCCTCGTCACCGGAAGGCGCGTCCGAAGAAGGCTCCGAAGGCGCTTTGCTCGGGCGGTAGAGATCGACGTAATCCGAAGAGGTCTCGCCGCTTTCCGTATCGGCCGACGGCTCCTCCGTCCGCAGAAGAGACCACGCGGAGATGACCGGCGACAGGACGCCGGACAGGCAGAGGAACAGGATGAGATATCCAGTCAAAGCAAAAGCTATTGACACCGCAAGCAGTGTCAATAGCTTTTTACCGAACTTGAAGTTCATTCAGTCAATTAGAAAAGCTGGGCTTTTTTCGTAACAACGACACCGGCAGCCGCGACGACGGTCAGGACGACCACGATCAGGGCAGCAACGGTCACATTGACTTCAGAACCGGTCTTTTTGATGACAGCTTCATCTTCGAAAACGGCTTCGCCGGCTTCGTTGGTGATGACGACAGCGTTGTCGGTTCCGTCATAAACGAGTCTCAGGCCGATGGCTTCGCAGGCTTCGGTCGCATTCGCGAAAATGGTCGCTCTGGTGTCTCTGTCCAGATCGTGCAGATCGAGTTCGTTGCCGCTGACGCTGACTTTCGCCTTTTCGATGGCGGCGATGGCAGCGTTGATCTTCGCGATGATGGTGTCGGCTTCTTCTTTGGTCAGATCAACAGTCAGGAAATAGTTCTTGGCCTGGTTGATGTACTGGGACGGGATCTTGAAGGTCGCGCCGCTGACTTTCGCGGTTTTTCCGAGAGCGTCGAGAACTTTCTGTTCGTTCGCATTGATGGATCCGGCCGCTGCGACGGAAATGACGCAGGTCAGCGCGAGGATCGCCACAAAGACGATTGCAAGTACTTTTTTCATTTGAATTCTCCTTTTGCATTTTGGTGCATTCTTTTTTATTTGCCCTATTATAACCTCTGAAATTGACTTTGTAAAGCCTTTTTGTGAAAAAAGTTGCACAAAAAGCCACTTTTTTTGCATGAACGGTTATATATTTTGACATCAATCAAACGTTCGTTTGATTTTATTACACTTTTGGTATCTGAATTGAGGATAATTGAAAAACGCCTTTTTTCCTTGCAATCGTCCCCGCGCGCGGATATAATGAAGGACGAAAAGAGCTTTCGGATTTTTGCCATGAAAAAATGGACGATCATCAAGGCCTCGGCCGTTCTCCTCTGCTTCTTCATCCTGTCGGGACTGTATTTTCCTTTCCGGTTCGGCGCCTGGACGGAAGTCGGAAACGGGTGGCATCTTTCGCCTGAAGAAGAACCGACGCTCGGCCGGACCTCGCGCGGCGTGCCGGATCTTTTCGAAGCGGACTGCGCGGAGAAAGGAACCGTCCTTCCTTTTATATATGACACCTGCCGCTTCGACGACCCGTCGAGGACGGCCGCGCGGACCGCTTATGTCTATCTCCCGTACGGCTACGACGAAACGCGGGCGTACGACCTCCTGGTCCTCTTCCACGGATCGAAGGACGATGCGTCCTCCTGGCTGCTGGAATACCCGAAGAACAAAAACGTCGCGGACAACCTGATCGCGCGGGGAGACATCCGGCCGGTCATCATCGTGACGCCTCCCCTGTTTTCGCCGGAGGACTTCGGTTTTCCGGACGGCTACGACGCGCGCCAGACCGCGTTCGAGCTGAGAGAGAAGCTGATCCCCGCTTTGGAGTACGCCTTTTCCTGCGCCTCCGAGACGGATCCGGCCGCCGCGCGCAGACACCGCGCGGTCGCGGGGGTGTCCCGCGGGGCGCAGGCGGTGTTCGAAGCGGGCATGCGGGAGAACGCGGACCTGTTCAGCCGCTTCGGCGCTTTTTCCGGCATGCTGACGGATCCTTCGGCGGTCGCGGAAGGTTTGGAAAAAAGCCGTCTCGACGTCGATCTCCTCTTCAGCGTGAACGGCTTCTTCGATTATACCTTCTATGAGCACGGCTTCCGCATGGCGCTTCTGGACCGGATGACGGACAAAATCGACGACGGAAAAAACGCCTTCTTCCTGCTGATCAGGAACGGCGAGCATTCCTGGCCCTCATGGGAAGCGGCGCTCTATCACTTTCTCCTGTCCGCGTTTCCGCCGGACGGGGGCGTCGTTCTGCCGGAGATCTCCAGCTCCCGCTGATATTCCTCCGGATGTTTCAGATAATAGTCCTGGTGCTCCTCTTCGGCTGTCCAGAAGGACCTGAAGTCCTCCACCGAAACGAAGACCTTCTTTCCCGCGCGCTCTTCCAGCGCGCGGATCTTTTTTTCCGCGGCCTTCCTTTCGGACTCGTTTTCCGGATAGACGGCCAGCGTGTAGGAATGTCCGCGGTCGATGAACTGGCCTTCCCCGTCGAACGGGTCCACCTGTCCGAGGAAAAGATCGAGCAGTGCTTCGTAGGAGACGGCCGACGGATCGTATTCCACGCGGACCGACTCGCGGTGTCCCGTCTTCTGCGCCTTGACCTCTTCGTAAGCCGGGCGCTCTTCCTCCCCGCCGGAGTAGCCCGCGGTGACGTTCCGCACGCCTTCGGCGGACGAGAAAGCGGGCGCGATGCACCAGAAGCAGCCGCCCGCGAAATATGCGTTCTTCGTCATCATCCGAGCGAGCGGATGGCGGATGCGGCGGCCTCGTATTCCGCCGCTGCCTTCTCCAGCAGTTCGGGCGGGCAGTTTTCCTGCGCCGCCTCGTCGCGGGCGATTTCGCAAAGCGCGGACACGGCCTCTCCAAGCCGGTTCAGCCCGAGATTCAGCGCGACGCCCTTGAGATTGTGGGAATACCGGAAAGCCGACGCGCGGTCGCCCTGCGCGAACGCTTCGGCCATTTTGCCGTATTCGTTGTTCGCAAGGAATTTTTTCAGCATGAGCGAGGCGAACTGATCGTTCATGAGGCGGGACATTGCCTCCTTGTAATCGCCTCCGAGGGTTTCGTAAAGTTCCCTGACAGTCATGGTCTACCTCCGTCCTTAAATCTTTCGCCGCTTTCTATGCTTCGGGTTCCGTCTCCGCCTTCAAGCGTTCGAATTTTTCACGGCATTCGCTGAATGCCTTCATCAGTTTCGGATTGAACTGGCCGCACTCGCCTCCGAGGATCATCTCGTACGCCTTATCCACCGTAAACGCCTTTTTGTAGACGCGCTCGGTGGTCAGCGCGTCGAAGCAGTCTGCGACGGATACGATCTGCGCCGCGATCGGAATGTCGTCGCCCTTCAGTCCGTCGGGATATCCTCTGCCGTCCCATTTCTCGTGATGGTGTCTGCAGATCTGCATGCAGAGATCAAGATAATCGCCGTCCCAGAGCGTTCTGCATCCTTCGAGGATCTCGTACCCGTAAACGCAGTGGAGTTTGATCAGTTCGAACTCTTCCGGCGTCAGGCGGCCGGGCTTCAGAAGCACGACGTCCGAGACTCTGATCTTCCCGATGTCGTGCATAGCGCTCGCGTGGAAAATTTCGGCGACTTTCGCGTCGTCCAGACCGTACTCCGGATAATGGTCCCGGACGTACTCGGCGAGGATGCGGGAATAGCCTTTCACGCGCTTGACGTGCGATCCGCTTTCCAGATTCCGCGCCTCCACGATGTTCGCGAGGACTTCGACGATGCGGTCGTTCATTTCCGCCAGACGCTTGTTCTGCTCGCGGAGCACCTCCGTCTGCGCGTCGACGATCTCCTCCAGGTGGTTCCGGTAGGAATAGAGCGATACGGCGTTCCTGACGCGGTGGCGGACGAGTTCGATCGTGAACGGTTTCTTGATGAAGTCGGTCACGCCGGCGGAAAGGCATTTCGATTCGGTCTCCACGTCGCTCTCGCCGCTGATGATCAGGATGGGGAACCGGCCGATGCCGACGGTGGACGAGAGATGCTCGAGCACGGCGTATCCGTCCATTCCCGGCATGATGAGGTCCAGAAGCATCACGGCGACCCTGTCGCGGTAGGTCTCGAGCGCTTTGACCGCTTCCAGACCGTCGCCGCAGGGCACGACGGTATAGTCCTGCTCCAGCATCATCACCAGCAGGTCTCTGTTCAGTTCCATGTCGTCGACGACGACGGCAATGTCTTTTTTCAGTTCTTCCATACTTTTTACACCCGCATCAGAACCATTTTTTCTTCTTGGCGATCAGGACCAGCAGCCCGACCAGTCCGACCGCGACCAGTATGACGTAGAGATATCCCCATTTCCAGTCGAATTCCGGCATGTACTTGAAGTTCATTCCGTACCATCCGACCAGGATCGTCAGCGGGAAGAAAATGGTCGTCAGGACGGTCAGATAGTTCATGTTCCGGTTCGCCTTCAGATCGAGGAAGGTGAAATAGGCGTCCGTAATGTGTTCGAGATCCCCCGCCATCGAGTCCACGTCCACTTTCAAACGGGTGATGCGGTTGATCAGGTTCGAGATCTGCAGCAGCTGATCCGATTCGAACAGGTCGTTCTCGTTCGTTTCCAGCTCCTCGAGCACGTCGAGATACTGTTCGTAAAGGTTGTGCATCCGCGAGATCTGCTTCTTCCGGCGGAGCGTCTCGGTGTTGAAGTCGTCCGAAGGCCTGCCCTTAACGACCTCTTCCTCCATGGACGCGATCTCCTCCCGGAGTTCCTCGATGATCCGGACGTCCTTCGACATCAGCTCGTTGAAGAGCGAGAGGACCAGTCGCTCCAGATTCATCGATTTGGAGGAGAACCTCCGGACGGCGCGGGAGAACACGGACTTCGAGGAACCGTCCTCGTCGGCCACGTTCACCACGACGAGCAGGTTGTTCCGCAGGAACAGCGCGAGATCGTCGTCGCGCGCGAGGTCCTCGTTGTCGAAGACCTTCAGTTCGAAAAAGGTGTACCGGTCGTAGACTTCCGCGGAGGTGCGGTATCCGCCGGACGCCTCCCTGCAGGCGGCGACCGTGCTGTCGTCGAATCCGAAGACGTCCTTCAGTTCCGACAGTTCCTCCACGGTCAGATAAGCTGCGGTCAGAACGGCGTCGTCCTGTCTGTATTCGCATGTTTCGGACTCTTTCAGTTCTCCGTCGAACCTCACAAACTGCATCCGGCGTCCCTCCTTCCTGGATTTCCCGTCGAAATATTATACACACCTTTTTTAAAAACCGCAATAGGAAAAGCAAAGATTTCCGCGTTTGGATGCGCGGCCGGTCTTTCCGCACGTGAAGCCGCGGACGTTTTTCCTGACTTCGCCGCCCTATCTGCCGGAGAAAATCTTTCTTCTGCAGACGAGGAACAGCGCGCCGGCGCTGACCGTCATCAGCAGGATCCAGAGAACGGTATGGCTGCCGTCGCGGGGCTGCGGAGGCGTCGGGTCGTCATTTTCCGGCGCGAGGACCATGATTTGCGTCGACGCTTCGCCGTTGGTGAATCGGGCGGTCAGCGTATGGCTGCCGGTGTCCAGCCCGTCGAGCGCCGCCGGCAGGATCGTCAGGACTGTGCTGCCTTTCCGCACGGTGTAATCGATGTCTTTCCGCAGTTCGGCATTTCCGATATACAGGCCTTTGAAATGCTCGAAGGACGCGTCCTTTTCGCCGGTCTGTACGACGGTCGCCGTCAGTTCGGCGCCGCTGTCCTTCGTATAGGTCAGTTCCCCGTCGCCGGTTCTGAAGCTGTAAGCGGCTTTCGCGATGGTGACGGCGAGATCTTCGCCGTCGAGATCCTCATGATTGGCGTCGCCGACATACCGGATCCGGACGGTGTAGTCTCCGGCGGTTTTGCCCGTCGGCGCCTCATCCGTCCAGTTTTGACCGTCGAGACTGTATTCAATACGTTCAACGCCTTCGGGAAGCTTTTCGGGGGCGGTGACGAGCGCCTGTTCGAAAGGCTCCTCGACCAGGTTTTCGGCAGCCTTCGCTTTTTCGCTGTCCGCGATCTCCGGCTTCGCTTTCTTCACGGAAACCGTAAGCATGACCGAGATCGAGTCCGTGCTTTGCCCGTCCGTCGACGTGAACGTCGCGTAGAAAGCGTTCTCCCCGGCGTTGCCGACCGCGGTGGCGAGCGGATCGTCCCAGGCCCAGCCTTCCGGAAGTTTGACGTCCGCAAGCGTCTGGCCGTAGACGGCGGAAAGTCCCGTGGGAACCGTAACGGAGGTCGGAGGGATGATGATTTCCTTCGTCTGCGTCGCGAACAGTTCGTCCGTGAAAGTTGCCGTATAGACGGCTGTGCCCGCCGTCTTGAAGGTGGGAGGCGGATCCAGCGTCATCACCGTTCCGACCGTTTCCGTACGCACGTGATCCGGATCGTTCCCGCAGACGGAACTTGCGGTGACGGTCTGCAGGTCCGCGCTCCAGACGTAGGCCGGTTCGCTCCAGGCGTGATGAACGGGGTCCAGGATCTCCGTCTTCGTATCTTTGTATTCATTGCCTTCGAACGTGACCTTCGCGGTGTAGACGATCTTTCCTTCGCCCTCGCAGGTCGGTTCCGTGCGTTCGCTCGTCAC
>CACZRJ010000087.1 GCA_902783535.1 uncultured Ruminococcus sp.
TCCTTCAGTTCGCGGAGCAGCTTCACGAACGAATCCAGATACTCCCTGTTCGCAGACAGGTCGATCCGGTCACCGTTCACGCTGTCGACCGTCAGAAAGATGTCGACCTTGCCGCGGGAGAGATATTCGGACGCCAGGGATTTGAGTTTTTCCTCAAGCGCGATGTAGAGCCGCCCGGTCTTGACCGTCGCGTCGATGTAGCGGCTGTTGACCGACTTGACTTCGACGAGGATGTCCTTCCCGGACGCGATTTCTCTGTTCCGGCCGTAGCCGGTCATGCTTTTGATCATATTTCGCTCCTGTATGTGTTTTCAGAATAGTGAACAGGTGTTCATAAAGATCCATTCCGTCCGTTCCCGCCGGGCAGATGCTTCCGGATGCGGACGAGATAGAAGACGGCGAGTTTCGAGAGGCAGAAGTCGAAGACGACGAACGTCACGACCGCGATCGGGATCAGCCATTTCGCCATGGTCAGCCATTCGCTTTCCGGGGACGCGAGTTTCCAGAGCAGGA
This sequence comes from uncultured Ruminococcus sp., assembly GCA_902783535.1. Taxonomy (GTDB): domain Bacteria; phylum Bacillota; class Clostridia; order Oscillospirales; family CAG-382; genus Coliplasma. Next base: position 514 of record CACZRJ010000087.1, read on the forward strand.
GATAGGTGACGCCGAGGAAGACTCCGAACGCGCCGAGTTTTGCAAGATACTGCAGGATCTTGTTCCTGATCCTGTCGAGCCAGACCTTCAGGATCGGATAGTAACCGATGAATCCGGCGAACACGACGCCTGCCGCGGTCGGAAGGATCAGCAGGCTGATCAGCGACGACGCGGCGTAAACGCCCGCGGCCCAGCCTTTTCCCATTTCCACCAGAGCGATCATGACGGCGAGAGAGGCGAGGGCGGCCATGGAGATGTCGAACAGTTCGAGAAAGGACCCGATCAGCAGGAAAACGGCGGCGACCGCCGTCAGCAGACCGGACAGCGCGACCTTGCGCGCATGCGTTCGATTCATTGGCTCAGCACCTGGAACCGCTGCGGCAGAGGCAGTTGAGGCACATCAGGGCGGAGCAGACGTCGCACACGTCGCAGTTTCCGAAGGATTCCTGTCCCTGTTCTCCGTAGGGGCTTCGCGTCGAGCCGGTGTTCATCCGCTGCTGGAAGGAGCGGTATTCGCTGTTGTACGGGTCCATGGAGCAGGCCGTGTCGATCTCGGTCCTGGCGTCCTGCACCCATCCGTTCCTGTAAAGGATGACGCCCTTGAGAAAGTGCCATTCCGCCGTCCGCTCGGAGACGGGCGTGCGGTTCAGGAGCGTTTCCGCCTCGGAAAGGCTGCCGGCGTTGATCAGCTGGCGGACCTGTGCGAAAGCGGAGGAACCGCTCTGCGAATATGTGCCGGAACCGGTCTGCCCGGAACCGCCCGCGCGCATCTTCTGGATCTCGTCGTACGCTTCGTTGATGGCTTTCATCTTTTCGGCCGCGAGATTCGCGAGCGGGTTGTCCGCGTAGTTGTCCGGATGATACTGCTTCACCAGGGCGCGGTATGCTTTTTTGATTTCCTCGTCAGAGGCGTTCGGGGACACGCCCAGAACTTTGTAGGGATCGGTCATTTCAGATTCCTTTTTGCTTTCCTGTTATTCCGGCCGGAGAGGACGCGGGCGACGGCGGCCTTTCCTCCCAGATCGGCGATGTTGAATATGATCCTGTCGAGCGGGGTCAGGACCGGCCCGCAGCGGAGCGCGTAGGTCCTGGAAAAGACGCGCATGCTGTCCTCCAGCGTCGTCCGGATCTCGTCCGCGTGCGACTGCGCGTCCGAAAGGGAGCCGTAGCGCAGGAGGAACGGATTGAAATTTCCGCTTTTCGCGTCTTCCTCGAGGTCGTCCAGCGCGTCGATCAGGTAGACGAACCGCCCGATGTGGTACCCGCACTGACGGGCGATGTCGGCGTCCGTTCCGGTCAGCCCTTCCGAGGCGATGCCTGCGGTCAGACGCGCGAAGCAGTCCGCGGCGCGGTCCGGGGAGACGTTCCCGTGTTCCTTTCCTTCCTTTTCCAGAGCGGCCAGGTCCTCCAGAGGCTTCGTCACGAGTTTTTCGTCCGTGCCGAGGGCACGGGCCTTTTTCCGCATCCTGGAAGCGAGCGGGAGCAGGAACTTCTTTCCGAACTTCTTCCATCCGCGTTCGTCGTTCAGGTCGTCCAGCAGCTTGTAGTAGGTCAGGATCCCGAAATATCCCGCAGCCGAGGCGAACGCCCCGTCGCAGACGGCCGAGGAACGCTTCCTGAATTTGTAGGGGCAGCGGACGCGTTCTGTCCGGATCTCTTCGTTCGTCAGGGACGCGCGCAGGACGGCAAGAAACGCGAAATCGTAATTGAGAAGGAAGCGGGAGGCGTGCGTGACATGCCTGCCGCTGTATCTGCACAGACCGCAGTAGACGGCGCTGTACAGTTCGTCGTCGCCGACGAGCATGTCCGGACGGACCGGACGAATGTAGCCGAACAATGAATCATCCTCCAAACAATCTAAATCAATATATCATACTTTCGAAGTTTTGACAAGAAAAACGCCGAAAAAAAAGATTGAAAAAACCGAAAAGGTCTTCTCCGGATCTTTTTTCCCGTTTTTCGGACGGATTTCGCGGGAAATCGTCCCGGAAACGCTTGCCAACCGGCCCGCGAAGTGGTATATTCTGGACGAAAGATACGTACAATCGAGGAGGAATCTGTCATGGTGCCCGCACTGATCGTCCTTGCGGTCCTGACCGCGCTCACGGCCGCGATCTGCGCCTACGCCTACTGCAAAGCCTACCGCCGGAGACCGGGCGACGTCACGTACAAGGTCCTGAAGGGGGAAGACTACGACCCGTACGCCGAGCGGTCGCTCGCGCTCATCCGCGCCCAGGCGGCGGTCCCGTATGAAGAGGTGAGCATTTCATCCTTCGACGGGATCAGACTGTACGGGCGCCTGTATCTGCAGGATCCGTCGAAGCCGTTCCACATTCAGTTCAACGGCTACCGCGGGAACGGGCTGCGCGATTTTTCCGGCGGCATGAAGATCGCGCTGGAATGCGGGGACAACGTCCTGAACGTCGACCAGAGGAGTCACGGGAAGTCCGGCGGAAAGGTCATCACCTTCGGCGTGAAGGAACGTTTCGACGTCCGCTCCTGGACGGCGTACGTCGCGGAGCGGTTCGGAAAGGAGACGCGCGTCTTCCTGGAAGGCATTTCCATGGGGGCGGCGACCGTTCTGATGGCGTCCGATCTCACGTTCGACTGCCGGGTCGCCGGCATCGTCGCCGACTGTCCGTATTCCTCGCCGTTCGGCATCATCCGGAAGGTCGCGAACGACATGCTGCCGGTCGGGGACGCCGTCATTCCGTTCCTCTGCATGAGCGCCCTGTTTCCCGGACGGTTTTCGCTGTTCGCCTCGTCCGCCTTGAAATCGGTCCCGAACGCGACGTCGCCGATCCTGCTGATCCACGGGACCGGAGATCATTTCGTCCCGTTCGAAATGAGCGCGGAGATCCACCGTTTACGCCCGGACCTGATCCGATTCGTTCCGGTCGATGGCGCGCCGCACGGACTGTCGTATTTCAAGGACAACGACCTTTATGTGAAGGTCATGAAGGAGTTCCGCGAGGACTGTCTGTCCGGACGGTTCGCTCCGTGATCCGGCTTTTGCGGAAGAAATCCGGAAAAAATCGAAAATAAAAAAAGTAAAACCGATCCGCCGCGCGTATATTGGGTTGTAAAGAGCAGGAAAAGCCGCTCTTGTCCCGGATACGCGCGGCTGTTTCCGCAAAGACAAAAGAGAACGACAGGAGGACGGCATGCCGAACAACGAACTTTTCCGCGACTACGAGGAGATCCTGCTCTGCCCGGAGGCGTTCCGGACGCGCGACACGAAAGGACGCGTGCGTCCCATCCCGCATGATCCCGTCCGGAGCGAATTCCAGCGGGACCGCGACAGGATCACGCACTGCAAGAGCTTCCGCAGGCTGATGCACAAGATGCAGGTCTTTCTGGCGCCGGAAGGCGACCACTACCGCACGCGTCTGACCCATACGCTGGAAGTCACGCAGATCGGACGGACGATCGCGCGCGCCCTCCGGCTGAACGAGGATCTCGTGGAGGCCGCGTCGCTCGGACACGATCTCGGGCACACGCCTTTCGGGCATTCCGGCGAACGCGCGCTGGACAAACTGTGCGACGGCGGATTTCATCATTACGAGCAGAGCCTGCGCGTCGTTGACAAGCTGGAACGCGAAGGCGAAGGACTGAACCTGACCTACGAGGTGCGGGACGCCATCCTCAAGCACACGAACATGGAGGCGGAAACGCTGGAGGGCAGACTGGTCAAGCTCGCGGACCACATCGCTTATATCAATCACGACATCGACGACGCCTTCCGGGCGAAGATCCTGAAGGAGGGCGACCTCCCGCAGGAGATCGTAAGTCTGCTCGGACGCACGCACGGCGAGCGGATCGAAACGCTGGTCACAGCGGCCATCCGGCACGGCGTCGCGGACGGGATCGGCATGGAGGAGACCTACGCGAAGGCGATGCGCGACCTGGAAAAATTCATGTTCGCGAACGTTTACACGAGTCCCGTCGCGAAAAGCGAGGACGGAAAAGTCACCCGCGTGGTCGAGTTCCTGTTCGAATATTTCTGCGGCCATCCGGACGAGATCCCGCCGGAATACAGGAAGTACATTCCCGAGGACGGCGCGCAGCGCGCCGTCGCGGACTACATCGCCGGCATGACGGACAGATACGCCATCGGCTGTTTCGAAGAACTCTTCGTGCCGAAGGTCTGGTCGTACAAATATAGAATGCCGGAAACGGAAAGGAAAAACGAAGGACATGCCTTTTTCAAAGGAATTCATTGAACAGATCAAGCAGCGGAACCGCATCGAGGACGCCGTCGCCCGGGTCGCGACGCTGAAACGGGCCGGCTCGAACCTCGTCTGCTGCTGTCCTTTTCACAGCGAAAAGACGCCTTCCTTCACCGTTTTCCCGGCGGAAGGCAGATATTACTGCTTCGGCTGTCACGCCGGAGGAGACATCATCACCTTCACGGAGCAGACGGAGGGGCTGGAATACCGGGACGCGGTCGAACGGCTGGCGCGGAGCGCCGGGATCCCGATGGAGGAGGACGCGCACGCCGGAACGCGCACGCGCTCGATCCCGCGGGAGCGGCTGTTCGAGGTCAACCGCGAGGCGGCGCGGTTCTTCTGGGACGCTTTGAATTCTCCGGAGGGCGCTGAGGCGAGATCGTATCTGCTTGAAAAAAGAAAATTCGAGAAGGCGACCATCCGCAGGTTCGGCATCGGATACGCGCCGGACGCCTGGTCCGCGCTGACCGACCATATGACGGGGAAGGGATTCACCCGCGAGGAACTGACGGCCGCCTTTCTGAGCGGCGTATCCAGGAAAACGGGCAATCTGTACGACATCTTCCGGAACAGGCTGATGTTTCCCGTGTTCGACCTGAACGGGGAAGTCGCCGCGTTCTCCGGGCGCCGGATGAACGAGGCCGAGGAACGCAAATACATCAACACCTCGGACACGCCGGTCTTCAAGAAGAGCAGGATCCTGTTCGGGATGCACATCGCGAAGAAGCACGCGGAAAAAGGCATCATCCTGTGCGAAGGCGCGCCCGACTGCATCGCGATGCATCAGGCCGGATTCGAGAACGCCGCGGCAACCCTCGGCACCGCGATCACGGGAGAGCACGCCCGCATGATCTCCAGGTTCACCAAGCAGGTCTATCTGGCTTACGACATCGACGCCGCCGGCAGGAAGGCGACATTGCGCGGGATCGAACTGCTGCAGCAGGTCGGAGTCGATGCGAAGGTCGTCAATCTGGGCGAGGGAGACTCCAAGGATCCGGACGAGTTCATCAAGAATCACGGCGCGGACGCCTTCCGGAGGAAAGTGGAAGGCTCGCAGGGACAGGTGGACTACCGGATCAACGAGATCGTCTCGAGATACGACCTCACGAATCCGGACGAGAAACTGCGGTGCGCCGGAGAACTCGTCTCCTTCATTTCAACGCTCGGTTCCCGCCTGGAGCGGGACGTTTACGCACAGCGGGCGGCGGAAAAACTCCGCGTCGAGCCGCGGTCCGTCCGGGAGGAAGTCGACCGGGCGAACCGCATCGCTTTCCTGAAGGAGAGGAAAAAGGAAAACGGCAAACTGATCGAAAAACAGTCCGGCGTCTCGGACGCGATCAATCTCCAGAAAGTGCGCATGGTCTCCGAGGCTTCCCACGAGGAGGCGATCATCGGGATCCTGCTTCTGCATCCGGAATTTGGGGAAAAAGCCGTAAAGAAACTCGATCCGGACGATTTTGCGACGGACTTCAACCGGAAGGTCTGGACGGTCTTTTCTCCCGACTGGGAGAACGGGGAAGAGCCGGACATCAACGGTCACGGCCAGCTGAAGCCGGCCGAAGTCAGCGAGATCGCGGGATACCGCGCGTCGGTCGAATCGCTCGGCGGAGGAAGCGACACGGAACTCTATTCGCACATCGAAGCGCTGAAGAGAGCGAAGGCGAAAAAGGAAGAGGACCGCAGGATGGCGGAAGATCCGGAAGCCGCGCTGAACGAAGCGCTGCAGGCGGCCAGAGCGGGGCGCGGCAGACGCGAAGACCGGCTCAAAAATACGAAAAAAACACTCGAATAGATCCATCATTTCTGCGAAGCGAAGCCCGCTTCGGAAAGGGAAGAAACATGGCAGAAAAAAAGAAGACAAAAGTGAACGTGACCGGGACGGAGGTCCTTCCGGAAGCAAAGGAAGAGAAGGCCGAACCGAAAAAGACCCCGAAGAGTTCGAAGAAGGCGGAGCCTGCTGTACGGAAGGAAGAGCCTGCCGTAAAAGAACCGAAAGCAGAGGCCGTTTCGCCGAAGAAGAAAGCGCAGCCGGCGAAGAAGCCCGACCCGGAAGTCAAAAAAGCGGAGCCGCAGGAAAAAGAAGCTCCGGCCGTTGCCGCTTCTCCGAAGA
>CACZRJ010000088.1 GCA_902783535.1 uncultured Ruminococcus sp.
AAGAACGATCTGCGCGTCATTACAAGGAATCCTTTCGATTTTACGGAATACAGTCTTCGATGAAGCTGAAAATGTCCTCCGCCGTCTGCTCCCTGCAGGTGTCGTTCAGGATCTCGTGCCTGCAGTCGGGATAGAGGATCTTCTTCACGTTCTTCCCGCATTCCTTCAGTTTCGCCTCGACTTCGTTCACGCCCTTGCTGAAGTTTCCGACGGGATCCTTTTCGCCGGACACGAGCAGGACAGGCAATGTTTCCGGAACGGAAGAGAACCATGTTTTGGCGTTCGAACGGTTGTTGAGCTGCAGCAGGTCGATCATTCCGGAAATGGTGAAATGATAGTTGCAGAAGGGATCTTTGACGTAGGCTTCGCGGATGGATTTGTCCTTCGTCAGCCAGGATTTCGGATCGTTTTCGGACGCGAACGGCTTGTTGTACGCGCCGAAAGCCAGGTTTTCAAGGAACGGAGACACATGTTTCTCCCCGCGGAACGCGCGGATGGTCTTCGCGATCCCGACGCCGAGACCGCCGACCGGATTCGGTCCGCCGGTGCCCATGACGATCAGTTTCTCCGGGACCGGATCCGCATTCACGGTCACGGAAAGACGGACGATGAAGGAGCCCATGGAATGGCCGAGCAGAAACAGCGGGAGATCCTCGCCGTACTCTTTTTTCATTGCCCGTTCGAAAACGGCGACGTCCTTCACGAGATACTCCCATCCGTCCTTGTGCGCGATGAATCCGAGTTCGCCTTCCAGCGCGGTGTTTCCGTGCCCGAGGTGATCGTATCCGAAGCAAACGTATCCGCGCTCCGCGGCTTTACGCATGAAGCCGTCGTAACGGCCGATGTATTCGGTCATCCCGTGAACGACGTGGAACAGTCCTTTCTTTTCCCCCTCCGGCAGGTATACGACGCCTTTCAGCTGATGCTTTCCGTCGGAAGAGAGGACCTGTGTTTCGAGTTTTCTGATTTCGCTCATGTCGTTTCTCCAATCGTTATCGTGTTTGTTCTGTCATCAGTATGTCTTGCAGGTGGCGACGGCCCGTCTCCATCCTTCCAGGAGCGCGTCGCGCTTGTCCGGCCCGAGCTTCGGGCGGAAGGTCACGCCGTTGCGGATCTTGTAGATGATCTCGTCCCTGCTCTGGAAGAACCCGACGGCGAGTCCTGCGAGGAACGCCGCGCCCGCGGCCGTCGCTTCCATGGTGTCGGGGCGGAAGACTTCGATCCCGGAAATGTCCGACTGGAACTGCATCAGGAAATGGTTCGCGGTCGCGCCGCCGTCCACGCGCAGTCCGTTGAATTTCGCGCCGGTGTCCGCGCGCATGGCTTCCAGAACGTCGTTCGTCTGATATGCGATCGACTCCAGGGACGCCCGGATGATATGGCACATGCCCGTGCCTCTGGTCAGTCCGACGATCGTTCCGCGCGCGTGCATGTCCCAGTAGGGGGCGCCGAGCCCCGAGAAGGCCGGAACGACGTAGACGCCGCCGCTGCTCTTGACCTTGTTCGCGAAATACTCGCTGTCCTTGGATTCGTTGATGAAATGCATCTCGTCGCGCAGCCACTGAACGACCGCGCCGCCGACGAAAACGCTGCCTTCCAGCGCATACTCGAGCGGCTTGTCCTTTTCCGTCGCCGCAATGGTCGTCACCAGGCCGTTCCGGCTGGAGAAGGCGGTGTTCCCGGTGTGCATCAGAAGGAAACATCCGGTCCCGTAGGTATTTTTCGCGTCGCCCTCGTGAAAGCATCCCTGCCCGAAGAGCGCCGCCTGCTGGTCGCCCGCGATCCCGCAGATCGGGATCTCGGAACCCATCAGTTCCATCGTTCCGTAGATCTCGCTGCACGAGCGGATCTCGGGAAGCATGGCGCGCGGCACGCGCAGGATCTCGAGCAGCCTGTCGTCCCACTGACCCGTATGGATGTTGCACAGCATGGTCCTGGACGCGTTCGTATAGTCGGTGATGTGCACGCGGCCCTCCGTCAGCTTCCAGACGAGCCAGGTGTCGATCGTTCCGAACAGGAGCTCTCCCCTTTCCGCTCTGGCGCGCGCCCCTTCCACGTGATCCAGGATCCACTGGATCTTGGTCCCGCTGAAGTACGCGTCGGGCTTCAGCCCGGTCGTTTCGACGATGTAGGGCTCGTATCCGTCCTTCACCAGCTGTTCGCAGATGGGCGCGGTCCTGCGGCACTGCCACACGATCGCGTTGCAGACCGGCTTTCCGGTGTCCTTCTCCCACACGACCGTCGTCTCGCGCTGATTCGTGATGCCGATGCCGGCGATCTCGTCCGGGTCAACGCCGCTCTTCGCGACGCATTCCGTGATGCAGGCGTACTGGTTCGCGTAGATCTCCATCGGGTCGTGCTCCACCCAGCCCGGCTGGGGATAGATCTGGCGGAACTCGTGCTGCGCGACGCTGACGATCCTGCAGTCGTGATCGAACAGAATGCACCGCGTGCTCGTGGTTCCCTGGTCAAGCGCCAAAACGTACTTTTTCATGCAAAATAGCTCCTTATTTTCCCTTGGATTTAATTTCCTTCATCACGCGCAGTTCGGCGGAAACGCGCTCTCTTTTCTCCCTGGTGATGACCGCCTTTCCGGCGCGCGCGCACCAGCAGGCAGGTAGCAGAACGGGCGCACTATCCAGAACGGGATACAGAACCCGCATGGACGACATCGGCGGAAAGGCCCGCCGGATGAAGTATCCCGCTTTTCCGCGCTTTCCGACTTCGCTGCGGACGGCGTTGGAAAACCGTCCGTAAACGCCGCTTTCCAGACAGAATCCGACGCGGTCGTACGGGATCTTTTCGACGTCCGTCCCGTCTCCGAACAGCAGTTCCGCAAGACATGAAAGTTCTTTTTCCGCGTCCGACAGCCCGGCTTCCGAAAGTTTTCTTTCCGCGCTTTCGCGCGTTTCCTGAGAAAAGGTCTCCGCTTTTTTCAGCAGATGCAGATCGGCGAACGAGCGCAGGCCGCTTCCCGCCCTTCCGTAGTGCTTCCAGAAATGTGCGATGAAATATGAGTAAAAGTATCCGTCCGTCATTTTCCGTCCGACATTGGAAGAAGCCGACGGGACGGAGGCGTCCCAGACGTCGAGGAAAGCCTTCTCCCAGGGACACTCCTCGGAGAACAGCCGCTTGTGGAATTCGAAATTGTAGACCGGCTCCATGTGATAGACGTCGTGTACGCCCGAGAGAGAGACCGTTTCAAATCCGGTCTCCTCCATGATGCGTCTGACGTCGTCCTGCCTCCGCTCGTCGTAAAGCACGTCGTAGTCCGCGAACTCCCGCGCCCCTTTCTTCGGATACAGGTCCTTGATGACCATGCCCTTCAGCGGCAGAAAAGAGATCTTCTCCTCCTCCAGACGCGCGGAGAGCGACGTCCAGACGTTCTCGAACAGGAGCTGCTTGCGCAACGCGGCATCCTGCGCGCGCTTCCATTTCTTCCCTGTCTCCGTGTCTTTCACTTCCTGCGGAACGGAGTCGAAAACGAGCGACGCGACGCTGTGGCGAGATGCGAGTCTGTAGACGTTCTCCCAGTCCGCGTTCTCCGGGACCGGCGCGTCTGATCCGTTCAGCGCATTCCTGAGCAGGACGACGAGCGTCCGCCACACGTTGTCCGGGACGGGCGTTTCCCTTTTTCTGACCAGCCGGTTTTCCCGGACGTCGTAGATCCTGCGCACGGCCGACAGGTACGTGGGATCGTCCGCCGGAACGAAGACCCTTTCCCGGGCGGACCCGTTCTCATCTCTGCCTGACGCCCACGCGTCCGAACGCTCCGTATAGAAGCCGGTCATCCGGGCAAGGATCCGTTGTTCGGGAACCGTTTCGGGAAAAGCGCAGTTGTCTCCCTGGATCAGGTATTTCCGATGACGGCTTTTGCTTCTCCGTTTTCCGGCTTTTCCGACCACGCGGTGCAGCACGAGACTGCCGTTATCCCTTCGGAACAGAACGACGTCGCAAAGATCCGGAGGACCCTGCAGCACCTCCAGCCGGACGCTGTCCTTTCCCTCTTTCAGGAAAGGCATCATGCTGGTTCCCCGCGTAAAAGTGATCAGAAAGCCGTGCGTGCGCAGCGCCTCATCGATGCTCCCGCAGACATGCGCCTCCTGCCCAGACGGGCCGCAGTCGTCCCGGACCGTTTCCGCTTTTTCCCCGCGCATCACGCTTCCTCCTCGAGGAAGTTCAGAACGTCGTCGAAATACGGGAAGAAATCCTTGTCCGGGGAGAGATAGATCTCGTGACGCACGCCCGGCACAAGAAGATATTTTCCTTTTTCAAGCCTTTTGCAGAATGTTTTCTGGAGCGGCGTCTGCACGACGCGGTCCTCCCCCGCCGAAACGACGAACACCGGGATCCGCACTTTTTCCGGGTTCCCTTTCCCGAGGATCTTTTTCTTCAGGCCGAGCGACAGCCATGCCCAGCGGTTGGTCGCGCAGTAGTTCTGGAAATACGGCGTCCTGCGCTTGACGTGCTCGTATCCGTAAAAGCGTTCCGGAGAGGACGTGCAGGAGCCTTCAAATTCTTCTTTTCCGGGATAATCCTTCTCCGTGATGATCCGTTTTTCGCCCTTTCCGAGCAGCATCATCAATCGGAAGACCGCCCGGCAGAGCCCTACGGGCAGGCCGTACGTGTTCGGCGCGATCAGCGGAGAATTCAGAACGGCCTTCCGGAAGAAAGCCCCGCCCCGCTCGAGAAACAGCGCGGACACGCCGCCTCCCATGGAGTGCGCGTGGAGGTAGTAGGGTCCCGGAAGACGCGAGACCACCTGCTCCAGGAACAGTTCCAGATCGTCCGCGTACGTTTCGAAGGAGGAAGCGTCGGTGACGTGGATCTGCCCGTTGTCGTGGAACGACCGTCCGTGCCCGCGCTGCTCGTAGATGCAGACGCGGTATCCGGACTGGAGATAATACCAGACGACCTCGGCGTATTTCTCGATGGATTCGGTGAAACCGTGAACGATGACCAGCGTTCCTTTTTCTTCCGTCCCTTCTTCGGGAGAGAAAACCGAAAAAAAGCAGGGCGCCTGTCCGGACGCCAGAAAATAGCCGTTCCGCCGTCTGGTCTCGAGATACGGGCGGACGTATCCGTTCAGTTTTTCCTCGTAGCCGTTTTCCGTCAGCCGCTCCATGTCCCTTCCTCCGTTCCGGTCGCAGAATCCTCTTTTTTTCGATTATACCCGCCGGACGCGCGTTTTGCAAGTGCGGGAGCGCCTTTTTTATCCGAAAAGTGAACATTTTTCACAAATCGCACCCCATTGTTCTGTTCTTTTTATGGATATTCATGAAAAATCATTGACTTTCGCCGCCCCATGGGCTATGATGATGAAATAGAAAGATATGTGGTACGCATAGCCCCCGAAACGTAAAAAAAAAAGAAAAAATATAGAAACAAAAAAAGGAGACACACAACGACATGAAAAAAACGATTTCATTGGTGCTGACGTTCGCGATGATCCTCGCCGCCGTCCTGACCTTCTTTGCCGCCAACCAGGCGAAGACGGAAGCCCTCGGCGACGTCCTGCTCATCTACGACACGAAGGATGAGATCAAGATCGACGGCAAGAAGGATCTCGGCTACAACCTGATTTCCTACTACGGCGACAAGAAAGACGGCAACTGGGTCCCGAACTCGGATCTGCACGTCGACGGCAAGGCGTATCTGTACGCATGCTGGGACACGAACAACCTCTACATCTACGTCGAAGTCCCCTGCAACGAAGAGCATTCGTCCTACCAGGACAACTCCGTCGAGCACTGGATCTTCAACGGCCACCACGCAATGTGGGCGTTCCTTCCGGACAACCCCTATCAGAGTCAGTACTACGGAAACCTGGAAGACGGCCGCTACGACTGGAGCACGCTGTACAACGCGGGCTTCATGTACGAATTCACGACCATCTGCGACTCCAGGGACGGATCGACCGTGACCGACAACCACTTCAGAGACCTGACGAAAAAGCCCGGCTTTGAATGCGTCTGCCTGGCGGACGGCAAAAAGGACACCTACGAAGTCCAGATCCCGCTGAAGGAAGTCTCCACGCCCTCCGCGCCGGACGGCATCCCCGCCGAAGAAGGCTCCCTGTTCGGATTCGGATTCCGTCTCGGCCTGATCGACGTCGGCTTCGGCTACGGCAACGACGAGATGGACGAATACCGTCAGTGCGTCCAGTACTCCGACTACTTCACCGGCGACAAGTTCCCGCAGGGCCTCGCTTATGCGAAACTGGCCAGCGGCGCAGCCGCCGAACCCAAGAAGATCCGCCGCAACTACGAAGTCTTCCCGTCCGCAGCCGGTCTGTGGCAGCAGGAGGACAACGGCGGGACCAGCTGCAACGTCAAAGTTTCCAAATCCGTTGCGACCATCTCCGGCAGCAAGTCCGGCACGTGGCCGAGCGCGTACGTCGAATACGACGCCGCTCTGCTCGTCGATCCCAAGAAATGCTATCTCGTATACGACATCGAAGTTGACAAAGGCGCGTTCAGCATCCGCTTCAACGGCGACGACGAGCTGACCACCCTGATCACCGACAACGTCGATCCCGGCAGCAACGACATTCTGCCCGGCCATTACGAAGGATACATCTCCTTCGCGGACATCGCCGAGAAATACGGCAAGAACGACAAAGGATACTACCAGATCGACTCTCTGAACGTCTACTCGGTCGACGGTTCCACGACGAAGATCAACGTCTTCAACATCGACCCGAACTTCGAGCCCCCGCAGAGCGGCAACACGAGCGAAGACCAGCCGTCCGAAGCGCCTTCCGAAGAACCTTCCGAAGCGCCCTCCGAAGAACCGTCCGAAACGCCTTCCGAAGAACCGTCCGAGGAACCCTCCGAAGAACCCTCCGAAGCCGTCTCCGAACCCGCCGGTGAAAGCCAGGCTCCTGTCGAAAGCCAGACGCCCGCTGAATCCACCCCCGAAGAAAGCAAACCGGCTGAAACGCCTTCCGCCGGATTCCCGTGGTGGGGCTGGCTGCTGATCGGCCTCGGAGCATGCGCTGTCGTGGCGGTCGTCGTGGCCATCGTTCTGAAGAGCAAAAAGAAATAAGGGAGGACTTTCCTTCCTTCCGGGAGCCTTTCGATGAATGAATCATTCACCGAAGAGCGGTGCCGGGCTAAATGAAAATTTCTGCCGGATCTCCGAAATATCGGGGATCCGGCAGATTCTTTTTTCCGTTCCGCTTTTGTATTTCGTTTTCTCAGTTCCACTGCGTGTCGAGCCATTCCATCCGCGCCTTCAGGAAATTGTAGAGCGCTTTCGCGGAGGACGCCTGGCTTCCGGAATTCCATCGTTTCTGGTTCCAGCCGAATTCCTTTTTGTATGTGTTTACGACCCTGTCGATCTCCTCCAGGATCCCGTCCTGCACTTTCCGCGCGTGCATGTCGCGCCAGGTCTCCTTCACCTTTTCGCGGAAGAATTCCGCATTGTACAGCGTGATGAACCAGGTGAACGAACGGTCGCCCGCATAGGCGAATTCCGGCGGCTGGAACGCGGAGACCCAGAAATGATCGATCGCGAATCCGTTCGTCGTCGCGTAGGCCCAGGAGAAGTCCCAGGGCGCGCAGAATGTCAGCTTCGGCTGTTCGCTATGGAAATCCACATACAGGAAGGAACTTCCGACGCCCCCGTCCCGCTCCGCGGCGACTTCGCGCGTGATGTACATGGCGACGGCCGCGTCCAGATCGATCACTTTGGAGATACACTCCTCGGCCGTCTTCGAAAGGTTGTCCTTCACCAGATTGTTGTTCCCGTCCAGCGTATAGAAGCTGTTCTGGAAAATCGCTCTGTAGACGACCTCGTAGGCGTTGTTGACGAACCGCTTCACGAAGTTCAGCTGCGTGCCGGTCAGGCTGTCGTATTTGACGGAATAATTCTGCGCGTGGATGGCCTTGGATACGCCGTACATGTCTGTCAGCGTCTTTCCTCCGAACGAGGTCGCAAAGACATACGGCTCGCCGCTCGGGTAATTGTCGATCTCCAGCAGGTATCCGGTCCGCAGTTCCGTCTCCCCTTCCTTCAGTTCCGGGATCGCGACCCGGTTCTTCTGGATCTGCGTCTGCTCGCAGAGAACGTACGCGCCGTAGTACTGGCCGTTCACGTACAGCTGAACGAAAGTGTAGTCGGAAGAGTAGTATTTTCCCTGCACGATGTCGTCGAACAGCTTGAAGGAGAGCGTCTCCCGCAGGAAGTTCGTGTCGCCGCGCAGCAGGACCCAGCTTTTGCATTCCGCGCCGTCGTTCAGGCCGAGCATGCCCTGCTTCTTGTCGAATTTGATCCTGTAGTGGACCTTGTGCGTCTTGGCGTATTCCGGGTCTCCGTAATTGGAGGAGGCGTTCCCGCGGACGCGTATGCCCGCCTCGACGTCCCGGAACGCGAACTTTTCGTCGCAGTCGGCCATGGTCACCCTGCACCGGAGATAGTAGTCCCTGTGGGTGATCATCTCGCTTCCTTCGGTGCGCACGTCCATGACGGCCATTTTGTTCGTCATATATCCGAACAGCGCGTAAACGGGTTCCGTTCCGCCGTATTCGCGCTCCGTCTCCGTCTCACCGTCGGACCAGCCGAGGAAGGTGTAATCCTTGTTCGCCTGGGCTTTCATTTTCACGCCGGAAGCGACTTTCGTGCCCGTCACTTTGCCGCCTTCGCCCGGAAGATCCGGTTCCGGGTCGGCGTTGCTGAACGCGATCGCCGCGTCCGCGTCGAATTCGTAGAGACAGATCCCTTTCGATCCGCACCGGCTGCAGTCCGCGTGCAAAGCCGTGCTGAAGCCGGTCGGCGTGCTCGACCATGCGCCCTTCCGGTTGACATAATCATGTCCCAAGGCTTTTAGGACTTTCGTTTCGGTCAGCCCGCACCGCCTGCATTTTCTGATCAGTTCGCCGTCTTCCAGACATCCCGGCTCGTTCCGCGTCTCGGCAAAATCGTGACCGAGCGCTTTTTCGCCTTCTCTTTCGCGTGTCTCTCCGCATTCGCACCGTTCGATCACCTTCCCTGCGTTCAGGCAGTCCGGAGGGATGACCTCTTCGACGAAAACATGCTCATGCGGCGCGTCCGAATGAGGCTCGTCGGAAGGCGCGTCCGGTTCGGACAAGTCTTCAGAAACGGGCGGCTGCACTGCAGGCTCGGAACTTTCCGATGTCTGCTGCGCGGGATCCTCCGTCTGTCCGGAAGACGCCAAGGACGTTTCCGGCTGGTCCGGCGGGTCCTGCCGTTGCTCTCCGCAGGAGAAAAGCACGCAGGCGGACAGGACGGTCAGAAGGAAGACGGCAAGGATCGCCGGAGCCTTCTTGAAGCACATGGAAATTTCCCTCCTCCATGCAGGCGCGGACAGGATGGTCTGCCGCATTCCTGCAAATACAGAATCAGATGTCTGCCGCATGTCGAACGATCCCTTTCCGCCGACGGTCGTTTTTTGTCCGTCAGCCCAAGAACTTCACGGTGTTGGATTTATCCTTCTGGATCACGTCGTGCGCTCCGCCCTCCACGATACTGGTCGCGGAGACAAGCGTCAGCGTCGCCTTGATCTGGAGTTCCGGAATGGACAGCGCGCCGCAGTTGCACATGGTCGACTTCACTTTCTGAAGCGTTTTCGCGACGTTGTCCTTCAGCGCTCCGGCATAAGGAACGTAGGAGTCGACGCCTTCTTCGAAAGACAGTTTCTTGTCGCCTCCGAGGTCGTATCTCTGCCAGTTGCGGGCGCGGGCGGAGCCTTCGCCCCAGTACTCCTTGTAATATGTGCCGGAAATGGAGACGCGTGCGGACGGGCTTTCGTCGAAGCGGGCGAAATACCGGCCGAGCATGACGAAGTCCGCGCCCATCGCGAGCGCGAGGGTGATGTGATGATCGTAAACGATGCCGCCGTCCGAGCAGACGGGTACGTAGATCCCTGTTTCGCGGAAGTATCTGTCCCGTTCCGCGCAGACGTCGATGACGGCGGTCGCCTGTCCGCGTCCAATGCCTTTCGTTTCGCGCGTGATGCAGATGGAGCCTCCGCCGATGCCGACTTTGACGAAATCCGCGCCAGCTTCCGCGAGGAACCGGAATCCGGCGGCGTCGACGACGTTGCCCGCGCCGACTTTGACGCTGTCGCCGTATTCGGAGCGGATCCAGTCAAGGGTCAGTTTTTGCCATTCGGAGAAGCCTTCCGAGGAATCGATGCAGAGAACGTCGGCGCCGGCCTCGAGCAGCGCGGGAACGCGTTCCTTGTAGTCGCGCGTGTTGATGCCCGCTCCGACGCGGTAGCGCTTGTTTCCGTCCAGCAGTTCGTCCGGATTCTTCTTGTGCGTGTCATAGTCCTTCCGGAAGACGAGATAGACCAGCCGTCCCTCGGCGTCCAGCAGCGGCAGCGAATTCAGCTTGTTGTCCCAGATGATGTCGTTCGCTTCCTTCAGCGTGGTTTCTGCGGGCGCCCAGATCAGCCTGGACTTCGGCGTCATGAATGTGTGGACCGGCGTATCCGGCTCCATGCGGCTGACGCGGTAGTCGCGACCTGTCACGATGCCGAGCAGTTTGCCGTTCGGGCTTCCGTCGTCCGTGACGGCCGCGGTCGAATGTCCGGTCTTCTCCTTCAGCCTCAGGACGTCCGCAAGCGTGTCGTCCGGGCGCAGGTTGGAGTCGCTCGTGACGAATCCGGCGCGGAATCCCTTCGCCTTTCTCACCATCTCCGCTTCCGACTCCACGGACTGTGATCCGTAGATGAACGCGATCCCGCCTTCCGTGGCCAGGGCGACGGCGAGCCGGTCGCCGGAGACCGCCTGCATGATGGCGGAAACCATCGGTATGTTCAGTTTCAGCGGACATTCTTCCTCTCCCTTGCGGTAACGCACGAGCGGCGTGCGAAGAGAAACGTTCGCCGGAAGGCATTCTTTGGAAGAATAGCCGGGGATCAGCAGATACTCGTTGAAAGTATGCGCCGGTTCGTTGATGAAATGCGCCATGATGTTCCATCCTTTCTTTTTCACTGATCAGTTGATATTCGTTCAAAACCCGGTCGGCGAAAAGCCGCCGGCCGGGACAAAGGGTCTCAGAACAGTCCGGAGATCCTGCCGTTTTCATCCACGTCGATCCGCTCCGCGGCGGGCGACTTCGGCAGTCCGGGCATGGTAAGGATCTCTCCGGTCAGCGCGACGACGAATCCCGCGCCGGCGGAGATCTTGATGTTTCTGACGGTCACGGTGAATCCTTCCGGCGCGCCGAGTTTCAGCGGGTCGTCGGAAAAACTGTACTGCGTTTTCGCAAGGCAGACGGGACATTTCCCGTATCCGAGCGACGTCAGTCTGTCCGCGGCCTGTTTCGCCTGCGGCGTGAAGACGACGTCCTTTCCGCGATAGACGCGGGTGACGACCGCGCGGATCTTGTCTTCGATGGACAGTTCGTCCGGATAGCAGAAGGAGAACGCGTTCGGCTGTTCGCAGAGCCGAACGACTTCCTCCGCCAGCGCTTTTCCGCCGTTTCCGCCTTCGGCCCAGACGGTCGACAGACGGACGTTCACGCCGAGCGCGCGGCATTTTTCGATGACCATCGCGATCTCTTCGTCGGTATCGGTCGGAAAACGGTTGACGGCGACGACGCAGGGCAGACGGTAGACGTCGATGATGTTCGACACGTGTCTGAGCAGGTTCGGAAGACCGGCTTCCAGCGCCTTCAGGTCTTCCTTTCCGAGGTTCGCCTTGTCGGCGCCTCCGTGCAGCTTCAGCGCGCGGACGGTACCGACGACAACGACGGCGTCAGGCTTCAGTCCGGCCATCCTGCATTTGATGTCAAGGAATTTTTCCGCGCCGAGGTCCGCGCCGAATCCGGCTTCCGTGACGGCATAATCGCCGAGTTTCATCGCCACCCGCGTCGCGATCACGGAATTGCATCCGTGCGCGATGTTGGCGAACGGGCCGCCGTGAACGAACGCGGGCGTGCCCTCCAGCGTCTGGACAAGATTCGGCTTCAGGGCGTCCTTCAGCAGCGCCGCCATCGCGCCGACCGCTTTCAGCTGGCCGGCCGTGACGGGCTCGTCGTCATAGGTGTATCCGACGACGATGCGGGACAGCCGTTCCTTCAGATCGGTGACGGACGAGGACAGGCAGAAGACCGCCATGATCTCGGACGCGACGGTGATGTCGAACCCGTCTTCGCGCGGCACGCCGTTCGTGCGTCCGCCGAGCCCGTCCGTGATGAACCGGAGCTGACGGTCGTTCATGTCCACGCAGCGCTTCCAGGTGATCCTGCGCGGATCGATCCGGAGCGCGTTCCCCTGGTGGATGTGATTGTCAAGCATGGCTGCAAGCAGATTGTTCGCCGCACCGATCGCGTGAAAGTCTCCGGTGAAATGCAGATTGATGTCCTCCATCGGAACGACCTGCGCGTATCCGCCTCCGGCCGCGCCGCCCTTGATCCCGAACACCGGGCCGAGCGACGGTTCCCGCAGCGCGACGACGGAATTCTTTCCGATCTTCCGGAGCCCGTCCGCGAGACCGATGGTGGTCGTTGTTTTTCCTTCGCCTGCGGACGTGGGCGTCATGGCCGTCACAAGGATCAGCTTTCCGTTTCCTCTTCCGGAGTCTTTCAGAAGCGACAGGTCGATCTTGGCCTTGTACTTTCCGTAAGGCTCGACGAAGGACGGGTCGATGCCCGCCGCTTCCGCAACCTCGAAGATCGGCTTCAGCTGCGTTTCCTGAGCGATTTCGATGTCTGATTTGTAAGTGCTGTTCTGCGCCATGGTGGTCATGCCCCTTTCCGTCAGTTCGTGATTTCTTCGATGTGATAGATGTATTCGATCGTGGACAGCGCCTCGATGATTTCCTTATGCGTTTTGAATTTCTTCAGTTCCCCGCTCCGGATGGACAGCGCGATCGTGTATACGCTGAGGCCGGAATGGATGTAGGCCGGGTTCAGTTCGATGTCGTCGATGACGATGCCGAGCTTCCGGATGGTCGCGATGAAATCCTGCAGGCTGGACGAATTGAGCAGTTCCAGATGGATCTCGAAATGGTTGGAGCGGTTCTTCAGATACTGCTCGATGCCCGGGAAAACGGCGAGCGAAAGCAGAATGGCCGCGAACGCGACGATCGTGACGGTATAGAATCCCGCGCCGGCAGTCATGCCGAGCAGGCCGACCGCCCAGAGACCGACGGACGTCGTCAGACCCTTGATCTGGTTGCGCGAGCTGAACAGGATGGAGTTCACGGTGATCGTCGCGATGCCGATGATGGCGGCGCCGGAGAGAAAATAGAATCCGGAACCGGTCTTTTCAAGCAGGAACAGATCCGTCAGCATGGCGAAGGTCATGCCGAGCGAGATCAGGATGAAGGTCCGGAACCCCGCGGAATGTCTTTTGCTGGACCGCTCCCAGCCGATGACGGCGGACAGCAGCAGCGAAAGCCCCACGCGGAGCAGGACGGAATAGATATTCAGTTCGGAAGCCCAGCTTCCGAGCAGCGTACTGATGGGATCCATATCTTCACCGCCTTATTTCAGATTCCGCCGGAGACCGGGTCTCCGCTCGGAAGAATAATATTTTGCGTATTCCTCGGCCGCTTCCGTGAAAGCGTCTTCAGCGGGATTCTCGACCTTCGGATTCGTTTCCCGGATCTTCTGGATCCGTTCGGCGAGCAGTTCCGCCTCCGATTTTCTGTGCCCGTCCTCCGCGACCTCCGGG
The DNA here is from genome assembly GCA_902783535.1 of uncultured Ruminococcus sp. GTDB lineage: Bacteria > Bacillota > Clostridia > Oscillospirales > CAG-382 > Coliplasma. Next base: position 13,649 of record CACZRJ010000088.1, read on the forward strand.
ACGTCCGCCATTTCCTCAAGACGCACGGGGTAGGAGTCGGATAGATACAGGCCGAGTTTGGAAAGCGCGGGACCGATGAGTTCGTAAAGAACGCTGGACGCCAGAATGATCGTCAGCAGCGCGTTCCCGGTTTCTCCGCCGAGCGTCCGCGCGCCGAGCGAAGCCAGTCCGATGGCGACCCCGGCCTGCGGGATCAAACCGAGTCCGAGATAGTTCCGCACCTTCTTATCCTTGCCGACAGCCAGGCATCCGAAGAAGGCGCCGCCGTATTTTCCGGCCATGCGGACGACGAAATACAGAATGCCGATGACCAGCAGCGGGATCTCGCCGACCGATCCGGCGGGACGGATCAGGGCGTTCAGGTCGAAGGATACGCCGCTCCGGACGAAGAAAAGCAGAAGAAGCGGCGGGCTGAAGTAGTTCAGCTGCTTGAAAAGCTTGTCGTCGTCGGACAGATTGATATATACCGTGCCCATCGACATGCATCCGAGCAGCGGAGAAATGCCGAAGGACGCGCAGAACCCGCAGAACGCGAACAGAAGCGCGACGGCGATGATCAGACGGTTGTCGCTGGAACGGCTCCTCGAAAGGAACAGCTTCATCAGCCAGCCGAACAGCGCACCGAGCAGAAGGACGCCGAGGTTGACGCCGACCGGGACCAGAACGTCCGATGCGCTGAAAACATGCTCGGCGGAAGACGCGAGCGCGATGGAGACGGCCGCGCTGTAGGCGATCAGTCCGATGAGATCGTCCAGCGCGACGACCTGCAGTAGCGTGTCGACGTAATCCCCTTTCGCTTTCGTCTGGCGGATGGTCATCAGCGTGGAGGCGGGGGCGGTCGCGGCCGCGAGCGCGCCGAGAACGACGCAGAAAGCGAGATTCAGCCGGAGAATGAACCGCAGAACGGCAAAGACCAGCGCAGTTGCCAGAAGAGACTCCGCAAGCGTGATCGCGAGGACCTTTCCCCCGTTCTTCCGCAATGTGCGGAAGCGGAAGAACTCCCCGGTGGAGAAAGCGATGAAGGAAAGCGCAATGTCCGGCAGAAACGCGCTGCCCTCGACAAATGATTTCGGTATGAGGTCCAGGCAGAACGGTCCGATCAGGATCCCGGAAACGATGTACGCCGTGACGTTCGGAAGCTTCACGAGCGAAGTGAGACGGGTCATCAGGAAACCGACGATCAGCATCAGCGCAACCGAGATGATCGAGACCGCCGCCGGATCAAGGTGCTGATAGAGCGACTGAAGCATGATGCCACCAATTATATGAACATGTGTTTATATTCACGGACGCGCACGAACGCATGCGCGCTTTAATCGTTTGTCTATTTTTTAAATTATATCAAATGGCTTTGGATTTGTAAAGAGAAGAATACCCGTTTTTCCTTTTTTTCCGTTCCGGGATGGGCGCAAAAAGCCTTGAAAATCGGCAGGACAGGTGGTATAATTTTTCAAAACAGAAAAGACACGGGAGGTGTCTTATGGACAACGTGATCCTGACCACCGATCACCTTACGAAAAAATACCGCGACACAGTCGCGAACGACGGCATCACCATCTCCGTACCGCGCGGAAAGATCATCGGCTTCGTCGGCGAAAACGGAAGCGGAAAGACGACGCTGCTCAGAACGGTCACCGGCCTCATCAAGCCGACCTCGGGCAGTTTCCGCTATCATACGGAAAGCGGTTCCTGCCGCGTCGGCGCGATCGTGGAATCCCCCGCTCTGTTTCCCGGCCTGTCCGCCTACGACAACCTCGCGTTCCAGGCGCGCCTGTGCGGCGCTCCCCTTTCCGACATTCCGGATCTGCTTGAGACCGTCGGACTGACCGGGACCGGGAAGAAGAAAGCGAAGCAGTTCTCCCTCGGCATGAGGCAGCGGCTCGGGATCGCCGTCGCTCTGCTGTCAAAGCCCGACCTGCTCATTCTGGACGAGCCGACGAACGGACTGGACCCCCAGGGCATCATCGAACTCCGGAAGATGCTGCGTTCCCTTTGCGACGACAAGGGAATGACGATCCTGATCTCCTCCCACATTCTGAGCGAACTGTCCCAGCTGGCCGACGCATATCTGTTCCTCCACAAAGGGCGCATCAGTGAAACGTCCACCGCCTCGGAGCTATCCGAACATGCGACGAAGGAACTCCGGTTCCAGTGCCGCGAAAACGCGGAAAACGCGGTCAAAGCCATTCTCGAGAAGGGCTACGCCGAAAAAGCGTCCCCCGTCGACGGAGGGTTCGTGCTGTATGACCCGAAGGACTATTCCGGGATCCTGCGCGAACTGTCCGTCCTGGAGATCACGGACCTGGAAACGCGCAAAGCCTCCCTGGAGTCCCACTATCTCGAGATCATGAACAAGGAGGAAAAATCATGAAAAACCTGCTCCGGGCCGATTTCTTCGCGATGCGGAAATCGAAATCCGTCTACATTCTGTTCGGCGCCGCCGTTCTGACCGGATTCCTCCTTCCGCTGCTTTTCTTCGCCATCCTGAAGGGATTCGGCGCCATCCTGGATTCGGGCGTTCTGGAAGCCGCGGGCGACAGCGCGTCCCAGGCGATCAGCGCCATGCAGTCAATGATCGTCCTCCTGAACGGACACTACGTTTTCCTGACATGCATCCCGATGACGCAGGGATTCGGGCTCATCCTGACCGCTATGGTCGCTGCAGCGAATGCGCGTCCGTTCGCCACCGGCATCTACAGGAACAAGATCATTTCCGGATGCGGACGTCCGTCCATTTATCTTTCCCGGACCCTCATTTCCTATCTCGTCTCCCTGCCCTCCGCCTTCCTCTTTCTCGGCGTGACGGCCGGCGCCTGCCGGCTGATGTTCGGCAGTCTGGATCTGTCCGGAGAAGAATGGACTTCCATCCTCTTATTCACGTTTGGGATCTATACGGCATATACTGCGATCTGCGTATTCACGGCGTTTCTGACACGGTCGGTACCCGTCAGTCTCATGGTCGCGATCCTGCTTCCCATCCTGATGAATCTCGTGCTGTCCTTTCTGGCGCCGGCGCTTTCGAACTACGCTGACTGGACGAGATATCTGCTCTACGTTCTGCCTTCCATGCAGATCATGTTCATTACCGGAGGCGCGGATTACAGTGCGCTCCTTGCCATTGTCCCGGCCGCGGACGTCGTGATCGCCGCTCTGCTCACCTTCTTTGGGATCCTGCGTTTCCGGTCTCAGGATCTGAAATGATCTTCCGGGCGGACGTCGTCCGGCCGCAACACAAAAGGAAGCCGTGTTATGCGGCTTCCGTTTTTTTCGTCACATGCGCTCAGTCGTTCAGATACTTTCCGTTCGCATCCACATAGTCCTGGAATTCCTTGATCTCGTAGGCGAGCGTGGTTTTGCGGTATTGATATTTTTCGTGATTCTGCGGCAGGCCGAACCGGATCAGGTCGATCTCCCTGCTTCCGGACCGGGTGATGATCGCGTCCTCGACCTGGCAGTCGAAAATGTAATACTGCCCGCCCAACAGGATGACGAGCCATTCGTGGCTGGTATATCCGCCTTTGCTGGAGGTCGTATATCCTTCGACGACGAAGCACTGCAGACCGATGCGGCGCATCATGAGCGTGAAGGCGGCGGAATAGCAGTTGCATGTGCCGTAGCCCTCGCACAGGCACTGGTAGCCGCAGGACCAGTAGTACTTCTGGTACGGACGCTTCCAGTGCGCCGGAGACTTGTAGTAGGTGTGGTTGATCATGTATTCGTAGCACTTGAGGACCTTTGTATAGGTATCCATGGAATTGTCCGTCAGGTCCTTCAGAAGCGCTTCGATATACCGGTTGATCTCGTCGTCGTTCGTGACGTACGGCCGCAGATCCTGTGAATTGAGCAGGGACTGCATGTGCGCCGCGTTCGCCAGAATGACGTCGCAGACAGTTTCGGCGGTCGTCAGATCCAGTTCCTCGTAATACGCCGCACGGTCGACTGCGGAAATGACCAGCTGCGGGTTCTGGATCTTCGTCGCGGCGCGCACATATCCGTCCGCATCCGTATAATAAACGTCCTTCTCGAGCATGACCTTCGATTTTTCGATCGGGTGGCCGTCCGAGTCGGAAACATGGATCAGAAGAACGAACTCTTCGATCTTCGGCGCATCAGGATCGTCCGAATCTTCGAAAACCGCGACTTCCACCGGTTCCGTGATCGGGTTTTTGTACGTCGTCGTCTCCTGGATGTCCGAGCCTACGAGCTTGATGGTCGGCTTGTATGTTCCGGCCTTGATGGATTCGATCAGCTGCACGATGTCCGGAACGACGATCGGGTCTTCGGAACTGTCTTCGGAAGGCTCGGACGACTCGGGCAGGAACAGCGACCCTTCGCCGGGATCAGATTCGGGCAGAGAAACGGAGACCTGGTCCATTCTGTCCAGCTCGCTCGCGTCGTTCGCGGGATGTACGGTCTTCGTCTCCCCCGTCGCCTTCTGGAACGGATCGTCCGTGTAGGACTGATTCAGGAAAACCATGGCCGCGACGACAACGCCGACTGCGAGCAGTATGACGGCGGCTATGCAGATTTTTCGCAACGTGGTCACGGCGGTCCTCCTTCGGTATCGTATTCGCGGGATCTCATCTTCCTGCTATGATAGCACAGCAGCCGGAAAAATGCAACCGGCGAACGCGAGAATTTACAAATTCGTTACAGCGCTCCGAGGTCGGGGATCTCAGGTTCTCCGTAAAGAGAGACGTAGTCTTCTCCCAGGTAGCAGGCGAACGAAGAAACCGAACGGAAGCCGAGCGAACGGTAAAAATCGAGATCCGAGCGGATGACTTCGATGTCGGGCGTATACTTTTTCGGAGGTTTCTGCCATCCGGAGAAATACGAGTTGTCCATCCAGTAGTCCAGCACTTTCGCGTTTTCCATGCCGAAAAATCCGAGCAGTTCGCGGATGTCTCCGGCTTTCGACTTCTGCTGTTCCCGCACGGGCTTGTGCATGTCCCTGTCGAAGGGGGCGTATTCGAGAAACACGCCTTCCGCCGGGCGGACGGACTTCGGCGTTTCCATCGTGTCCGCATATGCGAGGTAGGCGACGCAGGCGTCCGGGATCACCTCCCGGATCGAAGCGCAAAGCGCGTTCGCCAACATCAGATTCTGGTCCGACGGCGTCAGACCCGCACAGGCGGGGCATCTGCAGAAGCAGTCTCTCGCGTCGTCCGCCCAGAAGTAAAACCGCTTCTCGGAACGGTACAGTTTCTTTGCGAGTTCTTTCGCCCTGCGCAGCACAAGATCCATGGCGCCGGGATCGGAAAAGCAGAAATTCCAGTCGCTCGTCCGCACGCCTTCGGCGTTCATCCGGAAGCTTTCCGGCTTTTGACCGAACAGTTCCCGCGGATACAGGAATCCGGCCGCGTGCAGTTCATATTCGACAGTGAGCCCGCTGTCGCGCGCCAGATCGATCAGATGTCTGAAGTCGTCCGTTTCCAGCTTTGACAGCAAATCCTTCAGCGCGTCCGCAGCCGCGGGACCGCCGACGGGATGGAGCGCGATCCCGGTATATCCGAGGCTTGACGCGCGCCGGATCCACCGCTCCGAGAGTTCGTCGGGGTGGATCAGCAGAGTCGTTCTCATGGTTTCCTTCCTTTCGCTTCCTACTTTTCTCATTATACTGACAT
>CACZRJ010000089.1 GCA_902783535.1 uncultured Ruminococcus sp.
GAATATTCGTAAAGATAGCAGAGCGCCTGCTCCCTGGACTGTCTGCGTGTGAAAGTGTTTTTTGCCATGGCTGTCCCTCGTGCTTCTGATATATCCTCTTTATTATATCCGCGCAGGCTGAAATTGTCAACTGGAAAACACGGCAACATCCGTTCCGGGTCTGCGTTCGTCCGGCCGGACTTTCACGCGGGAGAAAAAACAGAAGGCCGCTCCGTTCGGAGCGGCCGGGATGGCGTATGTGAGCGGGTCATTCCGGAAGGATCAGCATCAAGGTGGACGGCAGGACTTCCATCAGCGGATTCTTCATCAGAACGTCTTCTCCGTCCAGATTCATCGGAATCGCGTTTTCGGACAGGATCTGGATCGAGCGGACCGTCTTATGGATCATACGTCCTTCCAGATCTTCGAAATACTCGCCCTTGCGGTATTTTCCGACGATGCGGACGAAATCGGCGCGTCCGATTTTTTCGATGATGATCATGTTGAGCAGGCCGTCGTCGATCTTGCTTTTCGGCGAGGCCTTGAATCCTCCGCCGTAATGCGATCCGTTTGCGCCGATGACGAAAAGATACTCGTCCTTTAATTCTTCGCCGACCGGCTTGCCGTCCGCGAGGACTTTGTATCTGTGGCCGAGTTTGGAAAACAGCTGCTTTACGACCGCGGCCTTGTATGCGGCGCTTCCTCCCATCAAAGGATAGTTCTTGATTTTCGTCATCGCGCGGGAAACGTCGGCGTCAAAGCCGGCGGAGGCGATGTTGACGCATACGGTTTCATGATCCATGTCGTCCGTCAGTCTGATCAGGTCGCACGGGACGATCCGGCCTTTTGACATTGCGGGAATGGAACGGAACTTGGATTCCGGGATCCCGAAATATTTCACGAAGTCATTTCCGCTTCCGGTCGGTACGGGGCCGACGGCGACGCGCGGATTGCGGGCGCGGTAAACGCCTTCGACGACCTCATGCAGCGTGCCGTCCCCGCCGCATGCGTATACTCTGACGGGATGCGGGGCGTCTTTCAGCCGTTCCTCGAGAAACTTGGTCGCATCTCCCGGGCATGAAGTCGTGTAGATTTCCACCTTTCCGTCGGTTTTGACATTCATGGCGGCTTTTTTGATCGGTTCGGTGCGGTCTTCCTTTCCGGCCGCGGGATTCACAACGAAAATGTGGTCTGTCATGACACTGCCCTCGTGATTTTTTAAAAATGAATGATTCGCACGCATGAGAGGTAATCGATGCCTTACGGAAAAAGTATAGCCTTTCCGCGCGCAAAAGTCAAGAGCAAAACGGCTCGCCGCCGACAGATTGACGAAGCGGAACACGGGCTGAAAATCTTTCGTCACATTTTACAGGATGAAAATTCAAAAAACATTTTCAAACATCTTGACACGTTTTCCCCGCCGTGCTAAAATGACTAAAAATCTGGGAGGTCGTGCGCAGATGGCAAGACTGAAGCAGAAAAAGAATACGGCGGAATTCCGCGGCATGAGCGACGGGATTGTGTTGTTTTTCTCATCTGCTGACCGGCATATTCGCTGATTGACGGGACGAATGCCCCGTTTTTTGATTTCAAATCGTTCAGGCGATGCGCGAAGGAGACCTCCGGATCACTCAGGACAAAAAACGAAAAAAATAAAGTCAGAGAGGTTTGCAGATGAAACTTATCTACGGTATTGATGCGAAGCCCAAATTCGGGCAGCTCATCGTTTTCGCAATCCAGCAGCTGCTTGCCATCATGGCAGCGACGCTGGTCGTCCCGATCAATGTCAGCGCCGCCGTGGCGGATCTCGGATTGGAAAATCCGAACATGAGTCCGGCCGCAGCGCTGGTCGGCGCCGGCGCCGGCACATTGGTCTATGTCCTGTTCACATTGCGCAAGAGTCCCGTTTTCCTGGGCTCGTCGTTCGCTTTCATTCCTTCGATGATCGCGGCGTTCACCGGAGCGACGACTTCGGTCGCGCTCGGCTATCTCGGACTCGTGATCGGCGCCGCAATGGCCGGCCTCGTTTATGTCGTCCTTGCGATCATCGTAAAGTTCGCTGGCACGAAATGGATTGACAAACTGATGCCCGCCGTCGTCATCGGCCCGACCGTTTCTATCATCGGTCTCGGCCTCGCCGGGTCCGCCGTCGGCCAGCTGCAGTCCGCAAATGCCGGAGGAGACTACCGCATAGCGATCCTCGTCGGCCTGGTAACGCTTGCCGTGACCATGCTGTTCTCCGTCTACGGAAAGAAATTCGGAAAACTCATCCCGTTCATTCTGGGCATTCTCAGCGGCTATCTGTTCGCGACCGTTCTGACTGTGATCGGAAACGTCGCCAACATCGATGCCATCAAGATCATCGATTATTCTGCGTTCACGAATCTTCTGACGGACGGAAAGGTCACGATCAACACCTTCGTTTCGCTGCCCGATTTCACGTTCCTCAAGGCATTCGGCGCGTTCAACGGCTTGAGCGGCTCCTACATCGCGACCATCGCGACGGCTTACGTTCCGGTCGCGTTCGTCGTCTTCGCAGAGCATCTCGCGGACCACAAGAACATCTCGTCGATCATTGAAAAAGACCTTCTGAAAGAGCCCGGCCTGCACAGAACGCTTCTGGGCGACGGCATTGGATCGATCGCCGGTGCGCTGTTCGGCGGCGCTCCGAACACGACCTACGGTGAATCCATCGCCTGTGTCGCCATCACCGGCAACGCTTCCGTCGCGACGATCATCACTGCGGCGATCCTTGCGATCGCGATCGCGTTCATCAATCCGTTTGTCGCGTTCGTCAATACGATCCCGCTCTGCGTCATGGGCGGCGTCTGCATGGCGCTGTACGGATTCATCGCGGTTTCCGGTTTGAAGATGGTTCAGAAAGTCGACCTCGGGGACAACAGGAATCTCTTCGTTGTTTCCGTGATCCTCATTGCCGGCATCGGCGGACTCGCCGTTTCCTTCGGCAGCGTGAACATCACGACGGTTGCCTGCGCGCTGATTCTCGGCGTGCTGACCAACCTGATGCTTTCCGGGAAGAAAAACAAATAAATCAGACAATTATCAAAATCACTATTCGCAAGAAGGGACAGACAATGGGAGAACTTCATGTTATTGATCACCCGCTGATTCAGCACAAACTATCACTGATGCGGAACGCAAAAACCGGGTCGAAGGATTTCCGCGAACTTTTGCGTGAAATCGCGATGCTTATGGGGTACGAGCTGACGAGAGATCTTCCGCTTCAGGATGTGGAGATCGACACGCCGATCTGCCATATGACGGCGAAACGCCTGGCCGGAAAGAAGCTGGCCATCGTTCCGATTCTCCGCGCTGGCCTCGGAATGGTGGAAGGACTGCTTTCGCTCATCCCGGCTGCAAAAGTCGGCCACATCGGACTTTACCGCGATCCCGAAACGCATCTTCCGGTGGAGTATTATTGCAAGCTTCCGCCCGACATCGGCAACCGCACAGTCATTGTCGTCGATCCCATGCTTGCGACCGGCGGATCCGCTTCCGATGCTTTGGACAAACTGAAGGCGCGCGGCGTGACAGACGTCCGGCTGATGTGTCTGGTCGGAGCGCCGGAAGGTATCAGGAAGATTCAGGAAGCGCATCCTGATGTCAATATATTCCTTGCCGCCGTGGACGAGCGGCTGAACGAGAAGGCATATATCGTTCCCGGACTCGGAGATGCCGGCGACAGAATCTTCGGCACCATCTGAGAAAACGCCAAACAGATATCATTTGACTTTGCGGCCACCCGAAACAGGGCGGCCGCAAAGCTTTTTGAGAGCCGGCGGAAATGGGCCGAACGTCATGAAAATGCGAACGTTTTTCGGCCAAACTCGGGGCTTTCCCTTGATAATTCCGGCAGGGTTTGGTATAATTTCAGCAGACGGTCGCCCGAAGGCTTTTCACTCGAACAGGGTCGCCCGGAATCCGCTGCGGAAAGCCCTCCGTCAATATGGCTTTGACGATTTCGGGCTGAGCGACGATTTTGTCCTGCAGCGGGCCTGACCGGCCCGGAAGCGGAAGAATGCCGGGCCGGAAGCATGACTTTTGCGCCGGAGGAGAAAGATGTGGATTTCAGATGAGAAACCGTCGGCGTTTCTCCGAAAACTCGTTCCCTGGGAGACGGCTCTGAAACAATCCGGATTGCCTGTCTTTCTTTACGGAACGGGTGACGGAGCCGACAAGACGATGGACTACCTTCTGTCTCAAGACGTCCGGATCTCCGGGGTTTTCGTTTCGGACGAGTTCCTGCGCGGTCAGTCATTCCGCGGATATCATGTGCTGTCGGCGGCCGAAGCGGCAAAGCGCGGGCGAATGGCGGTCATTCTTTGTTTCGGACTTCAGGGCCGGGGTGTTTTTGAGGCCCTGGACCGGCTAGCCGAGAAACATCTTGTGATCGTCCCGTCCTGCTCGGTTTGCGGCAGGGACTTCCGGAACATGGATGCGCTGATCGGATCTTCCGGAACACTGGACCGGATCGACGCGTGGCTTGCGGACGACCTTTCGCGCGAACTTTTCCGCAAGGTCCTTCGGTGGAAGGTCACCGGGGATCACAGATGGCTCGAAACGGACGCCGGGTCCGACAGATGTCCGGAGGCATACTATGCCCACGGCCGGACGCATATCGACGTCGGTGCGTATGACGGGGATACGGTCGTCTCGTATCTGGAAGCCAATCCGTCCGTGGAGCGGATCATGGCGTTCGAACCGGACGACGGTAATTACCGGAAGCTGGCGGCAAAAGCGGAACCCGGCAGGGTCGACTGCTATCACGCCGCCTGCGCGGACAGAAACGGATCGGCCGGATTTCGGGGAAAACACGGGCGGGGAAGCGCGGCGCGCGGATCGGAAGGGAACACGGTTCCGGTCTGGAAACTTGACACGTTTACGGGGCACGCCAGACTCGGCGAAAAAGGCATCGATATCGGCAGTATGAAAATCGACGCCGAAGGTATGGACAAGGAAGTTTTGTTCGGAGCGGCAAATCTGATCACTGACTGCAGGCCGGTGATCCGGATTGCGGCATATCACAAAGAGGAGGATCTCACGGAAATCCCCCTGACCCTGAAGAGGCTGATCTACCGGTCCGATCTGTATTTCAGGAAAAAGCTGTACGTTCCTGCCTGGGACACGGAATATATTCTTGTGCCGTCCTGAAGGCGGAAAAGATCCGAGAAAGCGTGGTGATCGACATGTCCGGCGGAAAAGAAGTTCTTGTCATCGGCGGCGGAGCTTCCGGATTGATGGCTGCCTGCGCAGCCGCGGAGAAGGGCGCGTCCGTTCTGCTGATTGAGCGGAATCCTTTCTGCGGAAAAAAACTGAATATTACCGGAAAAGGGAGAGGGAATCTGACCAATGCGTGCGAATTGGACGAGTTTCTCTCAAACGTTCCGGTGAACGGCAGATTCCTTTACCGCGCGCTGACGGATTTCTCTCCGGAGGACGCGGTCCGGTTTTTCAATTCCCGCGGCGTCCCGACGAAAACCGAGCGCGGAAACCGCGTGTTTCCCGTCAGCGACAGGGCGAGAGACTTGACGGACTGCCTGGTGCGTACGGCGAAATCACTCGGCGTTTCTATCCGGGAGGATACTTGTGTGCGGCTGACCGTATCGGACGGAAAGATCACCGGCGCGGAATGCAGCTCCGGCAAAGTCCGGAAGGCGGACGCAATCGTTCTCTGCACCGGCGGATGCTCCTACCCGCAGACCGGATCAGACGGAAGCGGCTATCGGCTGGCGGCTGACGTCGGCCACACGGTCGTTCCGCCGAAGCCTTCTCTGGTTCCGCTGACCTCTCGGGAAGCTTTCTGCAGAGAATGTATGGGTCTTTCCCTGAAAAACGTCGGATTGAGATTCACGGCGGCCGGGAAAGACGGGAAAGAGGTCGAACTCTATTCCGAAATGGGAGAAATGCTCTTCACGCATTTCGGGTGCAGCGGCCCGGTCATTCTTTCCGCTTCCGCGCACCTCAGAACGGGCTTTCCCGTTACGATGCACCTGGATCTGAAGCCGGCGCTGGACGAGCAGAAACTGGATGCCAGACTGCTGCGGGAGTTCTCGGCCCGGCCGAATCAGGACCTGCAGAACTGCATGGGGTCGCTTCTCCCTTCCAAAATGATCGTTCCTTTTTTGAAAAAGGCCGGTCTGGACGGGCGGAAGAAAGTGCATGACATCACAAAAGAAGAACGAAGAAAGCTGCTGCTCGGATTGAAAAACTGCGAGATCCTGATCAGCGGAACGCGGCCGATCGCGGAGGCAATCGTGACGAGCGGGGGCGTATCGGTCAAGGAGGTCTCTCCGAAAACGATGGAATCAAAATGCGTCAGAGGGCTGTTCTTCGCCGGGGAACTTCTTGACGTCGACGCGTATACCGGCGGATTCAATCTGCAGATCGCGTTCGCGACCGGGCGGCTGGCCGGCTCGTCCGCGGCGGAATCACTGGTCGAAGGAGAAAACTGACATGTATTCGGAAAAACAGAAGGCAATGCTCAAATGGGTCGTCTACCAGATTTATCCGCGCAGTTTTTCTGACAGCAACGGAGACGGGATCGGAGACATTCCGGGAATCATCTCAAAGATCGACTATCTCCGAGAACTCGGCGTCAACGCCGTCTGGCTCTGCCCGTGCTACAAAAGCCCGAACGACGACAACGGGTATGATGTCTCGGACTACCGCGAGATCATGGAGGAATTCGGGACGCTTGAAGATGCGAAAGAACTGATTTCCGCGCTGCATCTCAGGGGCATGAAACTGATCATGGACCTCGTTCCGAACCACACGTCATCGTCTCACAGGTGGTTCCTCGAATCCCGGAAAAGCGCGGCTCCTGACAATCCCTACCGCGATTACTATTACTGGGCAGACGAGCCCCTGAACGACTGGCGCGCCTGCTTCGGCGGCAGCGCATGGGAATACGACCCCGTTCGGAAGCAGTACTACCTGCATTCCTATGCCGTTTCGCAGCCGGACCTGAACTGGAACAATCCTTCCGTCGTGAAGGAGATGCAGGACGTTGTGGATTTCTGGGTCGACCTCGGCGTCGACGGATTCCGGATCGACGTCATCGACCAGATCTCCAAGGATTTCGAAAACGGGCGGAACTGCTTCGGCCCGCGCCTGCACGAATTCATCCATGCGCTGTTCGGCAGGGAAAAAACGGCGCATCTCTTTACAGTCGGCGAGTGCTGGGCGAACGACATCGACGAGATCGAGCGGCACGCGGGGCAGGACCGGGGCGAACTGACGACGCTTTTCCAGTTCGATCACATGGAATGCGGCAGAAGCGACAAATTTACTCCGAAACCGGACTCGCTCCGCTCGCTGCGCGATATCCTCGTCAGATGGTCTTCGCTCATGACCGGGAGGGATCTGATCCAGACGCTCTTTACGGACAACCACGATCAGAACCGGTTCATTTCCCGGATGGGAAACGATGCGGAGCTTCGCTACGAATCCGCGACGTGCATCGCGGCGATGGTTTACGGGCTGAAGGGCGTTCCGTTCATTTATCAGGGACAGGAATACGGATCTGCCGGTTCGCATTACGACCGGATCGGGGATTTCAGGGACATCGAGAGCCTGAATATGTTCGAGGAACTGAAATCGGAGATGCCCGAAGGCCCGGCAATGGAAAAGATCAATTTCGGCAGCCGCGACAACGCCAGACGCCCGATGGCATGGAACGGCGGAAAAAACGGCGGATTTACGGAGGGAACGCCGTGGATCCCGGTCTCCAGCCGATGGAAGGAAATCAATCTGCTTTCCGATCTGCAAAGCGAAAAGTCCGTGTGGAGGTTTTACAGAGAACTTCTCGCGATCAGACGAAAATACGATGCCGTCACCGAGGGAGAAACTGTTTTTCTCAGCAGCGACGCCGACCCGTTTTTCGCGTATCTGAGAACCGGGCCGGACGATTCCGGCCGGATCCTTTACGTATGCAATTTTGAGTCCGAATCCGAGATCCGTCTTCCGCTTGAAGGCAAGGCTCTGCTGTCCAATTGCGGAAGAAAGCGCGTTTCAGGCACATACAGACCGTATGAGACCGCCGTTTTTCTCATTAAGCGGTAGGAAAGAGGAAAGAACATGACAAGACGCGAAAGACTTGACCGCATTTACGGCACGCTGTGTACGACCGTCGGACAGTTGACCGCGACGGCCTATCCGACGGAGGAGCCCGTCCCGTTCCGGGACAGGATGAAGGATTCCGCGCACGGGAAAGAACTGCTTCCCGGCGACCGCTGGGGAAGGAACGGAAGCTGCGCGTGGATCAGGCTCGAAGGGACCGCACCCGCAGGAAAGCCGGGATTTGAAGGGGCGCTGCTTCTGGATGTCGGAGGAGAGGCATGCCTGTACGATCCGGAAGGGAACCCGCTGAAAGGCTTTACGAACGTTCAGAGCGAATTCACCGTCGCGCTCGGGAAGCCGGCCAAAAGGGTGTGGTTCTACCCTTCCGGATGGGAAGGAAAGCATCTTGTCCTGTGGGCGGACGCCGGGGCGAACGATCTGTTCGGCTGCAAGCCGGAAAACGGCATTTTCATACAGGCGGAATTCGTGCAGATCGATTCGGAAGGAAGAGACCTGTACTACGATCTGGAAACGCTGTCGTATTATGCAGACGCCGTCGAAACGCCGGAAGCCGCAGAATGCGCGGAGCGCGCGCTGTCGCTTTGGGAGGAAGACAGGAAGGCATGCAGGGCATTTACGGGAGACCAGCTTCGCGAAAGCCCTTCGAAGACAGACGGAAACACGGTTTTCGCGCTCGGACATGCCCATCTCGATCTCGCCTGGCTCTGGCCGGTCAGAGAGACAAAAAGGAAGGCGGTCAGGACGCTCTCCACAGTCGTTTCCAATATGCGGAGATATCCGGAATACCGGTTTTGCGTCAGCCAGCCGCAGATGCTGAAATGGGTGAAAGAGACGCATCCGGGTCTGTACGAGGACGTCAGACAGCTTCAAAAACAGGGAAAGGTGGAAAACCTCGGCGGGTCCTGGGTGGAAATGGACACGAATCTGCCGGACGGCGAAAGCCTGGTCCGTCAGCTCGTTTTCGGACAGCGTTACTGGAAAGACGAGTTCGGTGCGGAGACCGAGATCCTTTGGCTTCCGGACACTTTCGGATATTCCGCGCAGCTTCCGCAGCTGATGATGAAAGCCGGCATGCCGTATTTTCTGACGACGAAGCTGTCGTGGAATTCCGTCAACAAGTTCCCTTATTCCTCCTTCTGGTGGAAGGGCCTGGACGGCACGCGCGTTCTGACGCACCTGCCGCCGGAAGGCAATTACAACTCCGCCGCGAGGCCGGACTCCGTGAAAAAAGCGGAAGGCGGTCATTGCTCCATGATGCTGTACGGCATCGGGGACGGCGGAGGCGGACCCGGGATGGAGCACCTGGAAAGACTGAAAAGGGAAAAGGCGCTTCCCGGATTGCCCGCGGTCAGGCAGGACAAGGCGCGCGCGTTCTTTTCGAAGCTGGAGGAGGAGAGCGGGTCGCTGCCCGTCTGGGAGGGCGAACTCTATCTGGAAAAACATCAGGGAACATATACCACGCAGTCACGGAACAAGATGTATAACCGGCTTTGCGAGTCGGAGCTTCATCTTATGGAATACCTCGGCGCGGTCGCCGGATGTCTCTGTCCGGACTATGTATGGAAGAGGGAACAGGTCAGGGCGATCTGGGAAGAAGTTCTGCTTTACCAGTTCCACGACATTCTTCCGGGGTCCGCGATCGACAGGGTATACGCTGAAACAGACCGGGCCTATCCGGCGCTTCTCCGCGATATCCGGGAACTGCAGACAGAGGCTCTGAAAGCGCTTGAAAAAGCGGACGGAACGGTCCGGAAGCCTTCGCTGCTGAACGCTTCGCCTGTTGCAAACGGCGAACCGCTGCCGGGAAACGGCTGGAAAAAGCCGGACGCGCCGGCGCTTCCGTACTGCTTCACGCCCTGTCATTCGGAAAATGCCGGAGCGGCGGGATCCATGATTTCGGAAGGGAACGTGCTGGAAAACGAGTGCGTCAGGGTCGTGTTTACGGAGACCGGAACGGTTTCTTCATTGATCTTTAAGGAGACGAATACGGAATCCGTCGATGCGGAGAGCAACAGACTTCTGGTGTATCAGGATCTTTGCGACGGATGGGAGGTGCCGGACGTCAGGGACAAGCCGAACGAAAGTCCCCTGCTTCAGGAGCTCCGCGCGGAATCGGTTTCCTGCGGAAGCGACGGACAGACGGTGTTCCGAACGCAAACCTATCGCTTCCGGGACTCCGCCGTCCGCCAGACGGTCAGACTGCGGTCCGGCAGTGCAAGGGTCGAATGGGAGACGGATGCGGAATGGAGAGAGCCGCACACGCTGTTAAGGGCTGAATTCCATCCGGCTGTCCGGTCGGAAAGCGCGGTCTGCGGCGTTCCGTTCGGGGAACTTTCGCGTCCGACGATGCACAGGGATTCCTGGGAATCCGCGAAAAGGGAGGTCTGCTTCCAGGGATACTGCGACCTGTCCGACGGCCGGTTCGGAACGGCAGTCATGACCGACTGCAAATACGGCGTCGACGTTCGCGATTCCGATTTTTCGCTTGCGCTTCTCCGCACGCCGACATACCCTGCAAAGCATGCCGATATCGGGAAGCATGTATTCCGCTACGCGTTCCTGTCCCACAAAGGAGGGACGGAGTCCGTGCGGGCGGAAGCGTTCCGCATGCGGGACGGAATCAGAGTCATCCCGTTCCTGCCCGATCTGAGCGCGCCTTTCGCGGAAGCGGACGGACTTCTGCTTTCCGCCGTCAAGCCCGCGGAGGACGGCGACGGCGTCATCGTCCGGTTCTACAATCCGACGGGCAAACCCGGCCGGACGGTTTTGAGGACAGCGCCATCGCTTCATCTCGGGCATCCTGTTCCGACAGATCTCCTGGAAAAGCCGCTTCCGGAGAACGGATCGAACGCGCGCGGCGAGGTCGTCGAATACGGACCGTTTGAGGTGTTGACGTTCCGGCTGTCGAAAGACCGGAATGAAACGAAGAACAGATTGTAAACAATTCGCAATTCCCATTGCGGGAAATGCGAATCAGGAGTATAATGCAACGTGCGGAACGCTCCGTCGGACCGCGATTTCATGGAAGGAGTTGAAACTGTCATGCTTCCGAATCCGATCTTCACTTTAGGACCGCTGAAAGTGCATATGTACGGCGTTATGATCGCCGTCGGCGTCCTGAGCGCGTTCATCATTCTGCAGATATATGCGAAGAAAAAGAAACTCGACGGCCGGTTCACTGATTTTCTCTTCTACGACGCCATCGTCTCGGTACTCGTTTCCTTCGGCTCCGCAGTTCTGTTTCAGGCCATCTACGATTACATCAAATCTCCGGAAAAAGGATTTCGTCTCGGAGACGGAATGACGTTCATCGGGGGACTCATCGGCGCGCTCATCGTATTCTTCGGCGGCTATTTTCTGTTCCGGAAAAAGCTGACCGGGCGGATGATCGACTTTCTGCCGATCTTCCCGTGCTGCATTACGATCGCGCACGGATTCGGCCGCATCGGATGCTTTTTCGCGGGATGCTGCCACGGGATCCACACCGGCACGTGGCTGGACATGAAATTCCCGGAACATTCGGACGGCGTGCTTCCGACGCAGTTGTACGAAGCAGTCTTCCTTTTCCTTCTTTTTGCCGTTCTCAGCCTGCTTCTGCTCAAAAAGAACTGCATTTACACCATGAGCATCTACCTGATTTCCTACGGGGTCTTCCGGTTTGCGATCGAGTTCGTCCGCGATGATGAGCGCGGCGCCTTCATCGGCGCATTGACGCCGTCGCAGTTCTGGTCTGTCGTCATGGTCGCGGCCGGCATCGCATTGGTTTTCATGATCAAGAAAATGAAAAGAAAACCCGCCTGGTCCGTGACCGTCTCGGAAGAAGCGGAGGCATCTGCGAGTGAAAGCGCTTCTGAAAGCGGGGAATCCGTTTCGGAAGAAGCGGGGCTGCTTTCAAAAGAGCAGTGTGAAGAGAACACGGCCGAATCGACCGGCATGCCCGAAGGCGATGCCGGCAAAGAGTGACGATTGACAAGAGGATCTTATGGCGGACATCACTTTTCTCGGACTGAACCGGTCCGTATGCGAAGCAATCTGCCTGCTGATGCAGGCGTTTTTCCCCGCGCATTTCGGGGAAGCAACCGACGCGGTGGACACTGACGCGAAATCTCCGGAGATGACTGCGCGCGCAAGGGAGATCCTGACGCCTGCGCTTGCGGTCGTTCTCAGAAGCCGCGAGGAGGCCGAAAAGCAGAGCAATGTGTTTTTCGACGCGCTCCCGTCCGTTCGCGAAGTTCTCGACACGGACATTGAAGCGGCATATTACGGAGATCCGGC
>CACZRJ010000090.1 GCA_902783535.1 uncultured Ruminococcus sp.
ACAGTTCGCACGGCTCGTAAACGAAGCGGACGTTGTATTTTTCGAGAATTTCGGCGGCGAAAGCGTCCGCCGCGTCACGCAACCCGATCCCGGGCAGCGAGACCGCGCCGAAAACGGCGGACAGATCGTTCTCAGCCAGAAGGGCGCGTTTCGTCCATCCGTCCGTCGTCAGCATCCGGCAGACGTAAGGGCCGGACTCCGGCTCGCCGCAGACCAAAGCGATCCGCCCGTCGTCCGTCACCGCGGCTGCGGCGACATGCTCGCGTACCGTCGTTTCCAGCGCAGACAGAGAAGACGGTCTGTACAGGCGAAGGACAGTATTCCCTTCCGCCCGTTCCATCGTCAGAAAGCCGGCTTTTCCGGCGGCGGAAAGAAACTCTTCCGGACCGAATGCGGGGACGAACAGCCAGCTGCCTTCGTCCAGCGGAAAGAAGCAGAAGTGGTCGCCCGCACGCCCGGCGGCATAGTCCTGATTCAGGAAATCGGCGGAACCTTTGGAAAACAGCGTACGGACCTTTCCGTCCTCAACGATGACCGTTCCCTTTTCCCCGTGCGTCAGGACGAACCTGTCTCCTTCCGTGCCGACGAGAGATGCCGGACCCGGAGAAAGGTCCAGGACGGTCTTTTCCGTCCCGTCCGAAGAGATCAGGCAGCACAGCCCGGTAGACAGTTCCGTCGCAAGCATCCGTCCCGTTTTTCCTGAAACGAGCAGACTGCCCGCTTCGCCTTCCATACAGTCCACCCTCCTCTGTCCGGCCGGACTGCCGTCGGCGGAATAGAAGCTCAGGTCACCTCCGTTCCCGGACGGTTCGAACACCGAAAAGCCTCCGCCGGGCATCGTCTGCACGGAAAACAGTCCCCTTCCGAGATCGAAACGCCGGACGGTCCGCTTTTCTTTCAGCGAATACAGAACGACGTAGCTGTCGGACGCGTCCATGCCGGGCGTAATGTATTCAAACAGCAGCGATCCGTCTCCCGCGTGGACCTTCACAAGTGGCGACGCGCATGCGGGATAGTCCTCGAAATCTTCCGGTCCGGACGTGAGGGACGCGTCTTCCGGACTCTCCGAACCGCTTCCGCCGCCCGAGCAGGATGCGAACGCGAACGCGGGGACGAGCAGAAGAACGGCCGCCAAAGCGGCCGATGCGATCCTGTTTCTCAATTGTTTCATGCCTTTTTTCATTTCCGGAACGCGGAGCGGAAAACATCCCGCGGCGTCCGGCACTCCTTCTTTCGGTTTCAGTCCCGCAGCAGCGCTTCGCTGTTCGTGCAGTAGTCGATGTCCTGCCTTCCGGCCATCAGTTCGCAGAATCTTTCCAGACGGTCCCAGTTCTTCTTTCCGTCGAATTCGTAACTGTGGCCCCAGACGTAAAACACCTGCGGCGTCTCCGTTTCCAGTTCCAGAAAGCGCTTCGCCAGTTCGAACAGGTCCTCGTCGTCGTGATGACATGTGGGATGGTACGCGAGCAGATCGTCCGGGATGCCGAACGAGTGCGTCGAAACGGTCGTCCGGGCGTAAAAGATCCCGCACTGACCGACGATCTTTTCCACGCGTTCGTCGTAATATCCGACCGGATACGCCATCCCGCGGATTGGCTGTCCGAACATGCTCTGCAAATGCTTCCGGTCGGTCAGGATCTCGTTCGAGACCGTGTCGTCGTCCAGATAGATCAGGTCCGCGTGCGTCAGCGTGTGCGAGGCGATCTCGTGCCCTGCGTAGAGATCCCCGACCTCGGTCGCGTTCATATGGAACACCTGCAATCCGTTGTAGTTCCAATTGCTAGCGCGCGTCATGAGGCCGGAGTTCAGGTTGAACGTGCACTTCATTCCGTACTTGTTCAGGATGGAGACCAGTTTCCGGTCCGATTCCACGCCGTCGTCGTACGAAAAGGTCAGCGCCTTTGCTTTTCTGCTTGCGTCCATTGAATATACCTCCGCGGAGCCGCTCCGTTCGTTTTTCTGCGCGCAGGCGCAGACAAAGAATCGTCTTTTTTCGTCAGTTTTCCTGCGAATAGTACGCTTCGAGCTGCGGC
>CACZRJ010000091.1 GCA_902783535.1 uncultured Ruminococcus sp.
CGGAAGGTCTCCGTCAGTTTGCGGAACCGCTCGAACGAGAAGGACGGATAGATCGCGTGATAGAAGTTCGCCATCCGGTTCATGTTCGACTGCGGCAGGAAATACAGTTCGTCCGGGATGTAAAGGATGTTTTTCTTGACGTTCGGGTTTTCGTAGACGGGGGAGCCGTCGAACGTGATGCTTCCGCTCGCGGGTCTGTAGACGCCGCTCAGCAGGCGGAGCAGAGTCGACTTTCCGGCCCCGTTGCTTCCGACCAGCCCGTAGATGCAGCTGTCGGGGATCCGGCAGGTCAGCTTGTCGAGCGCCGTGAAGCTGCCGAATTTCATTGTGACTTGTTCAGCTTGAATCATGAGGATTTTCCTCCTTCTGATTGATAGATTTCCCTGATCCAGGAGTGGACCTCGTCTTCGGCGACGCCGGAGTGGAAGAGTTTCCGGACGGATCCGGCGACGGACTGCTTTTCCTCTTCCCTGATCCGCTCCCTCAGGATCCCGCGCGCGTCTTCGCTGATGAAGTTTCCCTTGCCGGGCACGGATAGGATCAGTCCTTCCCGGATGAGCTCGTTGTAGGCTTTCTGCACGGTATTCGGATTCGCGCGCAGGCCGTTGGAAAGCTCGCGGACCGAATACGCCTGCCCGCCGGGCGGGAGGATGTCCAGGAAGATCTCCTTCCGGATGCCGTCGATGATCTGCTGATAGATCGGAACGCGGGAATACTCGTCGAGAGTGAACATGCC
Source organism: uncultured Ruminococcus sp. (assembly GCA_902783535.1). Classification (GTDB taxonomy): domain Bacteria; phylum Bacillota; class Clostridia; order Oscillospirales; family CAG-382; genus Coliplasma. The sequence continues at coordinate 737 of CACZRJ010000091.1, forward strand.
GTTTGTTTCTCCTTTCCGCGCGAAAAGCGCAAGTGTTCTATTCGTGTTAGTACACTTATACACCATCTGCCGGCCTCTGTCAAGTGTTTTTTTACATTTTTCCGTTTCAAGAGTTGTCCATGTCTTCCGGACGGCTTCTTTTTTCGTTCCGGTCCGGCCGGATCCGCCTTCTCTTCCGGGTCTTTGAAGACATGTCTGTAAAACGGGACAAAAAAAGTCCGGAAAAGGAGAGAAAAGTTGTCATATTTTTGAAAAATCCTATTGACAGAGGCGAAACTTTTCCATATAATGAAGGAACAGGTGGGACTTTGAGGAAATCAAAGGAAAAAAATCCCACAAAATTGAAGTTTCGGGGGAAATGTTTGACATTCCGCGGAAGCAGGAAAGGAGTGACGGAACCGTGTTTACAGGGACCTACCGGCATACGGTGGACGCCAAGGGGCGTCTGTTCATTCCCGTCGCCCTGCGCGAGGAACTCGGACTGAAATTCTTCGTCACCCGCGGGCTTCAGAGATGCCTCCGCCTCTATTCCGTGAAGGAATGGGAGGCGTTCGCGGCGAAGATCGCGTCGCTCCCCGAATCCAAGGCGAGAGACGTCCGCCACTATTTCTTCGCGAACGCTTTCGAAACGTCGCTCGACGGGCAGGGAAGGATCACGCTACCTTCCGAAAGCAGAAAGTTCGCCGGACTGGAAAAGAACGTCGTGCTGGTCGGAGACGACACGCGGCTGGAGATCTGGGACGAGCAGAGCTGGGATGCGCTTGACAGCGAAAACTACGACAACATCGTTCCCGTGCTGGAAGAACTCGGGTTCTGATGGAATACAGACATGCGACCGTTCTGCTGCATGAGGCGGTGGAACAACTGGTGACGGACCCTGACGGAGTTTATGTCGACTGCACGCTCGGCGGCGCCGGCCACACGGCGCTGCTGCTCTCCTTTCTCTCCGAAAAGGGACGCGTCATCGGAATTGACAGGGATGAAGCGGCTGTCCTGAACGCGGAGAGGACGCTGAACGACAGCCGTCTGATCCTCTGCAGAAGCAATTTCAGCGAGATCGACAGGATCGTCCGGGAGTTTTCCCCGGGCGGCGTGAACGGGATCCTTGCGGATCTCGGCGTCTCCAGCCCGCAGCTGGACGACCCGGAACGCGGATTCTCATATTCCTCGGACGCGCGTCTGGACATGCGCATGGACCGCAGCCAGCCCTTTTCCGCCTACGACGTCGTCAACACCTATTCGAAGGACGACCTGACGCGGATCTTAAGGGACTACGGAGAGGAAAGATTCGCCTCCAGGATCGCGGAACGGATCGTCCGGGCCAGGGAGAACGGTCCCGTCGAGACCACGGCGCAGCTGACGTCCATCGTCGCGCCGGCCATCCCGAAACAGGACAAGAAGGAAGGGCATCCCTGCAAGCGGACCTTCCAGGCGATCCGGATCGAAGTGAATTCCGAACTGTCGAGCATCTCCGAACTGGTGGAAAAAGGCATCCCCTGCCTGAAAACGGGCGGGCGGATGGTGATCATCAGTTTTCATTCGCTGGAAGACCGTATCGTCAAGAACGCCTTCCATACGGCGGAAAACCCCTGCATCTGCCCGAAGGACTTTCCGGTCTGCGTCTGCGGACGGAAGCCGCTCGTCCGCGTCCTGACGAAAAAACCCATCCTCCCGTCGGCGGAGGAGATCAGCAGCAACAACCGCTCGCACAGCGCGAAGATGCGCGTCTGCGAGAAAATACCGGAAGAAACCGGAAAGGAGGACCGTTGAATGGCCATGGACAACCGCATCAGAAGAGAAGACTAACCGCCCGAATTCGACCGGAACAATGAAACGGTCTCCGTTTCCGTTCCCGAAATGAAAACGAACGCCGTCCGGAGCGGATCGAACGCGAAGCAGCCGCAGAGAAGAGGCAACCCGCAGGCGATCGCCGGCAGGCACGCCGTCCGCCGTCCGCGCTACATCAACGTCAAAAAAGAGAAGAAAAGCCCGTTTCCGGTCGCCGTCGTGCTGTTTCTGGCGGTGATCACGGTCCTGTTCATCTTCATCATGATGAACTACGCGGAGATCGACAAGTACAATTCGACCGTGACGGATCTGCAGAACCAGGTCGCGCAGCTGCAGGAAGAGCAGAAAAAGCTGGACATCCGGCTGGAAAACAAGGACAACAGGACCAATTACGAGAAGTACGCTTCCGAAGAACTGGGAATGGTCAAATCCGATTCGCTGAACAAGTACATCATCACATTGAATCCGGAAGACAAGACGGAGATCATGGAATACGACGACGGAAATGACACCGGTTTCGGCTATCTGCTGTCCGGCCTCGCAGAAGTGCTGCGCGATTTCTTCTCCTGACGGCGAAAACAGACACCGAAATATTCCCGCATCCGTCTCGGAAGCTGTTCGAGAGGGCGCGGGATTTTGTTTTCTTCCATTGACGGAAGGGAATATTTGGTATATAATATACAATGTAGCAATATGATTTGAAAGGAGGAGCGGCGATGGACGGAAATATCAACGGAAACGGCGGAACTGTTTCGCCCGCGCAGGCTTCTCCGAACGAAAGAAGTCCGAAAGCGGGATCCGGAAACGAAAAGAAAAACAAGCGTCCGTCGATCTTCAGACGGTTCTGGCGCTGGTTCGTCAAGGGACCCGAAGTCAAGGCGGCGACGCATAACAGGCGGATCCGCGTCACGCTGGTCGTCATCCTGCTCCTGCTCGCCGGGATCGCCGTCCGGTTCGCGTACCTGCAGATCATCGACCCGTACAATTACGCCGACCGCGCGTCCAACCAGTACACCTACCAGACGACGCTGCCCGCCAAGCGCGGGACCATTTTCGCGTCCGACGGCACGACGAAGCTTGCGTCCAGCGGCATCGCCCTGACCGTGTTCCTCTCTCCGTCCGACATCCAGTCCTACGGAAAGGAAGGGGACGACAAACACGACCCGCCGGGCGAGGACAATCAGATCCGGCTGATCTCCGAAGGTCTGGCGTCCTGCCTCGAGGGCGTGACGGAGGAATACATCCGGACACGATACGAAGGGCTCGGCGAGGACAAGTCGAGATACAAGTACCAGGTCGTCAAGAAGAACATTTCCGAGGACGAGGAAAAGGCCGTCCGCCAGTTCGTTTCCGACAACGGACTTGCGCGGCAGGTCTGCTTCGAGGAAGTCGGGAAGCGGGTCTATCCCTACGGCACGCTGGCGTCGCAGATGATCGGATTCGTCGGCGCCGAGGGCACCGGCCTGTCCGGCGTGGAATACCAGTACGACGAAGTGCTCCGCGGCACGAGCGGGCGCGCCGTGCGCGCGAGAGACGCTAATGGGAACGAGCTCGCGTACAACTACGAACTCTACGTGGAGGCGGAGGACGGTCTGAACGTCGTGACGACGATCGACTGGACCGTGCAGTCCATCGTCGAGAAGTATATCGAACGCACCTATAACGAATTCAAGCCGACCGGGCGGGTGTCCTGCCTGGTCATGGACATCAAGACCGGCGAGCTGCTCGCGTCCGGCATCTATCCGGGATACGACCTGAACAATCCGTCCGAGCTGACCCCGGAATACGAGAAGAAACTGGAGGCGTTCCAGCCGGCGCCCGATTCGGAGGACCCCGAAACGGACAAAAAGAAAATGGAGTCCCAGCTCATGAACGAGATGTGGGCGAACACCGTCGCGACGCAGACCTACGAGCCCGGTTCGACCTTCAAGGTCATCACCGCGGCCATCGCGCTGCAGACCGCGTCCATTTCGACGGAAGAGGAATTCAACTGCGGCAGGTCCATCCACGTCGCCGACCAGACCATCCACTGCTGGGCCAAGGTGGACCACGGCTACCAGAATCTGAAAGATTCGCTGGTCAACTCCTGCAACCCCGCGCTCGCGCAGATCGGCATGCGGATCGGGACCTCGAATTTCCTGAAATTCTTCGAAGAATTCGGGTATACCGGAAACAGCGGCTCCGACGTCCTGGGCGAAGTCTCGTCCATCTACTACAAGACGACCGGACAGGAGTTCCACAACGTCGAATTGTCCGTATATTCTTTCGGCCAGACCTTCAAGGTGACCATGCTGCAGCATCTCGCCGCGCTGTCGTCCATCGCGAACAACGGCTACCTCGTGGTTCCGCACATCGCGAAGTATCTGACCGACGCGAACGGGAACATCGTGAAGACCTTCCCGACGGAGACCGTCCGCCAGGTCGTGTCCGAACGGATCTGCAGCCAGATCATGGACATGCTGGTCAATTCCACCAAGAACGCCTGCGTGAGCGGGTACAACATCGTCGCGAAAACGGGAACGTCCGAGAAGCGGGACACGAAAGAGGAAGACTACGTGTCCTCCTGCGTGGCGTTCGCGCCTGCGGAGGAGCCGCAGGTGGCGGTGCTCGTGACGGTGGACAATCCGGACATGACGTTCGGCTACTACGGATCCACGGTCGCGGCGCCGTGCGTCGGGAACATCCTTTCCGAACTGCTGCCGTACCTCGGCATCGCTCCGAATTCCGACAATTCCTTCATCAAGACCGTCCGCGTGCCTGACTGCCGCGGCGAAGAGATCGAGGAGGCGAAGTCGTCCATCGAGTCGCTCGGACTGAAATGCACGGTCGTGGGCGACGGCGCCACGGTGAACAGCCAGTCGCCGCGCGGCGACTCCGTCATCACCTACAACGGCTCGGTCTATCTGTATACCGGAGACAAGAAGGCGGAAGACACCGTTTCCGTCCCGAAACTGACCGGCGCGACGCCGGAAGCCGCGATGAAGTCTTTGCTCGGAAAGGGGCTGAACGTCCGGCTCGAAGGCGTGTTCGGCAACGATACGAAAGGCTGCCGCGTCGGCGCGCAGTCCGTCCCGGACGGCCAGAAGGTCGCGCCCGGAACGGTCGTCACTCTGACCTGCCGCTACGAAGCGGTGAACGACTGATCATTTGAAAAACCGGACGGCGCAAGCCCGTCCGGACAGGGGAGAAACATGGAATATCTTTGGAACTGGGTCCTGCCGATGATCGGCGGATTCGTCGTCAGCTTTGTTCTTCTGAAAATCTTCATTCCGGTCCTGCGGAAGGCGAAACTCGGCCAGAAGATCCTCGAGATCGGGCCGGCGTGGCACAAGTGCAAGGAAGGAACGCCGGTGCTCGGCGGACTCTTCTTCCTGACCGGCGCCGCGGCCGCGTTTCTCGTGTGGTGTCTGGCCACGCGGACGGTCCCGGGGCATCCCGCGCTGTCCGTCGCGCTGCTCGCGCTGCTGTCCGCGCTGATCGGATTCATCGACGACTACGTCAAGCTGTTCAAGAAGAGAAACAAGGGCCTTTCCGCGAAGCAGAAGATGGTCCTGCAGTTTTTAAGCGTCGCGCTCTTCCTCGTCTACCGCGCGTTCCTGTGCCCGAAGGAGGGCGTCTCTCCGACGTCCGTCCGGATGTTCGGCCTGTTCGGGCTGGATCGGCTGGAACTGTCCTGGTTCTATTACCCGATCATGCTCGTCCTGCTGGTCTATCTGATCAACTGCGCGAACCTGACGGACGGCATCGACGGACTGGAAGGCAGCATCTCCTGGATCCACTGCCTCTTCTTTCTGCTCGTCGTGCATCTGCTTTCTCAGGGGAACGCCGAACTCGGCGTCCTGTCCGCCGGACTGCTGGGCGGACTGACGGCCTACCTGATCTTCAATTTCCATCCGGCGAAGATCTTCATGGGAGACACCGGATCGCTCTTCCTCGGCGGATTCGTGACCTCGGTCACGGTCGCGCTCGACGCGGAACTGCTCCTGTTCCCGATCGCCTTCGTCTGGATCGCGGAAGGCGTTTCCGTCCTGCTGCAGGTGGGGTGGTTCAAACTGACGAAGAAGCGGCTCTTCCGCATGGCGCCCATCCATCATCATTTCGAAAAGGGCGGCTGGTCGGAATACCGCATCGTCTTCACGTTCGCTGCCGTGACGGCCGTCTTCTGCGGACTGGCCTTCTGGGCGTTCACCAACGGCTGACGCAAGCGATCAAATAACGGAAACATTCTTTGAAAGGGGGAGATTGCATGACGTCCGGCACCGGAACGGAATCCAAAGCGCGGAAGGCGATCAAAAAGAAATATGCGCGTCCGCAGGAGAACCGGATCAAGCGGTTCATCGGCGAAGTCGACCGGCCGTTCGCCATCATCGTCGTCCTCCTCGTTTGCGTCGGGCTGGTGACGGTCTTCTCGTCCTCCTACGCGTTCGCGGACAAATACTATCACGATTCATATTACCTTTCCAAGCCGCAGCTGCTGTTCGCCGTCGCGGGACTCGCGCTCATGGCGGCGCTCGCCTTCTTCCCGTCGAAGCTGGTCAAACTGATGTACGCCGCGGCGCCCTGGATCTACGTGCTGTCGCTTCTGCTGAACATCGCCGTGCTTTTCATCGGCGTCACGATCGCCGGCGCGCGCCGCTGGATCAAACTGGGACCGCTCCCGCAGTTCCAGCCTTCCGAATTTTTGAAGATCTCCATCGTGCTCATGTGCGCGCGGTATACGACGAAGTACCAGGACAAGATGAACACCTTCCTTTACGGGTTCATCGGGTTCCTGATCATCGGACTCATCGCCGCCGCCACGACGCTGATGCAGAACCATCTGTCGGCCACGATCATCTGCATTATGATCACGTTCGCGATGATGATCGTCTCCTCCGCGTCCGCGCGGTTCATCGGCGCGGGTCTCGGCGTGATGGGGGTCGGCATCCTCAGCGCGTTTACCTGGGCGAGGCCGATCCTGGAGAGGTTCATATCCCACTCGTTCGTCCGGATCAAGATCTGGGAGAATCCGTTCGACTATCTCGCCCCCGAAACGGGCGGCAAGGGATGGCAGCCGGTCCAGTCGCTCTTCGCGATCAGCTCCGGCGGATTCTGGGGCGTCGGCATCGGGCGCAGCATCCAGAAGCACGGATACCTCCCCGAACCCTACAACGACTATATCTTCGCCATTCTCTGCGAGGAGACCGGATTCTTCGGCGCTCTGCTCGTCATCATCCTGTTCGGCCTGTTCGCCTGGCGCGGCTACCGGATCGCGCTCCGGTCGAAGGACCGGTTCGCGTCCCTCGTCGTCTTCGGGATCACGTCTCACGTCATCCTGCAGGTGCTCATGAACCTCGCCGTCGTGACGAACACCATCCCCAGCACCGGCATCAGCCTGCCGTTCTTCAGCCACGGCGGAACTTCGCTGATCATCCTTCTGCTCGAGATGGGCGTCATCCTGGCGATCTCCAGATTCAGCTACGAGGACGGCACGGAGAAGAACGAACTTCCGGCGAAGCGGGAGGACGCGCTTGCCGATCACAATTCAGACCGTACGGAGGCCATCGCTTGAAAATCATCATGACCGGAGGCGGGACCGGAGGACACATCAATCCCGCGCTGCAGATCGCAAACGAAATCAGAAAAATATCGCCGGACACGGAGATCTCCTTCGTCGGAACCAAGCGCGGCATCGAGCATACGCTGGTCCCGAAGCAGGGGTACGAGATCGACGAGGTGGAGGTGCAGGGATTCCGCCGCAGTTTCTCCCCGAAGGCGATCAGGGCGAACCTGAAGGCGCTGAAGCTTTCCTTCACGTCCGTGCGCGAAGCGAAGAAGATCCTGAAAAAACGGATGCCGGACGTCGTCGTCGGCACCGGCGGATACGTTTCCTGGCCGACCGTGAAGGCGGCTTCGAAGATGGGCATTCCCTGCCTGATCCACGAGCAGAACACCTATCCCGGCGTCACGACGAAAAAACTGGCGAAATACGCGTCCGTGATCTGCGTCAGCTTCGAAAGCAGCAGAAAGTATTTCTCTTCCAAAGACAATGAAAAGATCATTCTGACCGGCAATCCGGTCAATACCGAGAAGATCTCGAAGGAAGACGCCCGCATGAAGCTCGGACTGTCCCCGGACGAGCCGTACATCCTCTCCTTCGGCGGAAGCATGGGCGCGCGGCGGGTGAACGAGCTCTGCCTCGAAATGATGGAAACGTATTCCGCGCCGAAGCATATCCGGCACGACCACGCGATCGGGCGGACGGAATACGCGAAATTCTCGTCTCTCGCGAAAGAGAAGGGGCTGGACAAGAACGACCGTCTGACCATCGCCGAATACTTCTACGACATGGCAGTCCGCCAGGCGGCCGCCGACGTGATCATCTGCCGCGCGGGCGCGATCACGCTCGCGGAACTCGCGCTGCGCGGGAAAGCGGCGATCTACATTCCGAGCCCGTACGTCGCCGAGGACCACCAGTACAAGAACGCGCGTCTGCTCGCGGACGCCGGCGCGGGCATCGTCTTCCGGGAAGCGGAACTGACCTGCGACGGACTGACGAGCGCCGTCGACGACCTTTTGAACAATCCCAACAAACGCATGCGGATGGAGGACAGCGTCCGCCAGTTCGCGATGGAGGACTCCGGGCGGCGCATCGCCGGGGAAGTGCTCCGGCTCGCGGAGGAGCATTGCTGATCTTCCCGCTTGTCGATCATCCGGAAAGGAGGAGAAGGGCAGCTTGAAAATGCGGATGCGGAGATCCGGGCCGGCGGAAACGCCGGAGGAGAATGCCGAAAACCGTCCGGATAACCCGCAGGAAGAGTCGAAAAGCGGAAGCGCGCCCGAAAGCGCTCCCGAAAGCGGCGGAGGAAAAAAGAGATACACGAAGAGCAGCATCATGCTGGACGAGATGCAGAGCCGGCTGGAAGCGAAGCAGCGGCGCCGTCTCGTCTTCTACATCCTGCTGTTTTCCGTGATCTTTCTCGCGTTTCTGGCTGTGAGCTTCTTCGTCTTTTTCCGCGTGCGCGAGATCGACGTGACCGGAAACAACATGTATACGGACGAGCAGATCCTGGAATTTGTTTCCTTCCACATCGGCGACAATCTGTTCTCCTTCGACGCTTCGAAGGCGGAAGCGAATCTGCGGAAGAACCTCCCGTATCTCGGCAGCGTCTCCATCACGAGAAAACTGCCGTCGGCCGTCAGCATCGAAGTCAGCGAGCGGACGGAAGACCTCGCGTACCATCTCGGCGACGAGATCTATCTCGTTTCCGGAGACCTGCAGGTGCTCGGACGGTACGGGGCGAACGAGGTCATCCCGGACGTGACCGTTCTCTACGCCGGCGCGGTCGGAAAATGCATCGTCGGCGAAACGCTGACCTTCCTCGACCGCAGGACGGAGGACAACCTGAAGGAACTATACGCCTGCCTGGCCGCGAACGGACTCTTAAAAAAGGTGAGATCCATCGACATCACCAGCCGTTTCGACATCACGCTGAATTACGAGGACCGGTTCACCGTCTATCTGGCCAGCGCGGACAACATGGACATCAAGATCAAATTCCTGTCGGCGATCCTGGAACGGTTCGGAACGGGCGAATCGGGATACATCAACCTCGCGGATCACAGGGAAGCGGCCGTCCGGCTGAACGACTGACCGGGGTTCTGAGCGCCGTGAATCGGCATGTTTTCGCCAAAAAGTGACTGTGAACGACGGAATTGGCGAAAAAAAGGAAAAAAACTCTTGCATTCTTGCGGAAAATAGATTAAGATATTCTTCGTGAAAAAAGATTTTTACCGGAGGTATTAAAATGCCGAACTACAGAGACAATCTCAACGTGATCAAAGTCGTTGGCGTCGGAGGCGGCGGCGGAAACGCCGTGAACCGCATGATCGCCGCGTTTGAGCCGAACAGTGTCGAATTTATCAACATCAATACGGACCTTCAGAATCTTTCCAGTTCTGCCGCTCCGACCAAGATTCCGATCGGTGAGAAGATCACCAGAGGAAAAGGCGCGGGCAGCCATCCGGAAGTCGGAGAAAAGGCCGCCGAAGAGTCCATTGAGCAGATCACCGACGCGCTGACCGGCGCGGACATGGTCTTCATCACCGCCGGCATGGGCGGCGGCACCGGAACGGGCGCTGCGCCGATCGTCGCGAAAGTCGCGAAATCCCTCGGGATCCTGACCGTCGCGGTCGTTACCAAGCCGTTCCTGTTCGAAGGACAGAGAAGAATGGCTCAGGCGGAAGCCGGCATCGAGAAGCTCGCCGAATTCGTCGACAGTTTGATCGTCATCCCGAACGAGCGTCTGAAACTCCTGACCGACAAGCGCATCACCTTCCTGAACGCGTTCCAGGAAGCCGACAACATCCTTCTGAACGGCGTCAAGAGCATCGTCGAACTGATCACCGCGGAAGGGATCATCAACCTCGACTTCGCCGACATCTGCGCCGTCATGGCGAACGCCGGCCTGGCGCACATGGGCGTCGGCAGCGCGAAGGGCAAGGACAAGGCGGAAATGGCCGCGAAGCTCGCGATGTCTTCTCCGCTGCTTGAAACCAACATTTCCGGATGCAAGGGCATCGTCGTCGACATTCTCGCTTCTCCCGACATCGGACTAGACGAGATCGACGCCGCCGTCACCAGCATCACGAACGAGGCCGCTCCGGACGCCAACATCATCTTCGGCGCGATCCTGGACAACTCCCTCGAGGACGAACTCCGCATCACCCTGGTCGCCACCGGATTCGAAGCGGACAAGAAGGCCGCCGACAAGAAGCGCGCGATGGCCGCTTCCGAAAAACCCGCGGAAGAGAAGACCGAGGACAGCGACGCGGATATCAGGGACATCCTCGATATGCTGAATCACGGAAGAAGATAAGCCTTTTTTCGGAAAAACTTCAAATACGAAAAATCACGCCCCCGGATTTGCGTCCGGGGACGTGTTTTTCTCTGTATTTGGTTTGCGAACGGCTCAGCCGACGCACAGAAGGATCATCAGGTCGTTGACGTTCGTTCCGGTCGGCCCGGTGATCAGCAGTTGGCCGACCGACTCGAGCGCGTGATACGAGTCGCTGTTCAAAAGGACGGCTTCCGGATCCAGCCCGGCTTTTTTCATTTTTTCGACGGTTCGGCCGTCCGAAAAGCCGCCGGCCGCGTCGGTCGGGCCGTCCGTGCCGTCGGAGCCGAACGCGAAAAAGAAGACGTCCTTCCGGCCCTGCACGCATTCGCTCATCGCGAATCTCACAGCCGCTTCCTGACAGCGTCCTCCGAGGCCTTGCCCTCTGACTTCCGCGAGCGCTTCTCCGCCCGCGATGTATGCTTTCTTTCCTCCGGAATGCTTGAGGGCTGCGGAGACGAACATGTTTACTGCGTCCTCCACCCGTTGATTCAGGCTGTCCGTCAGCAGGACGGGCTCGTATCCGAGGCTTTTCAGAGATTCCTCCGCCGCTGCGCAGAGACGTCGGACGGAGCCGATGATGCGGCATCCGACGCGTTCGAGGCGCTTCGGCGTTTCCGTCCGCAGGACGCGAACGGCTTCGGCGGATACGGGGATGCCGTATCTTTCCAGCACGTCCAGCGCGTCCTTCGAGGTCGAGCCGTCCGGAGAGACCGGGCCGGACGCGATGACGTCCGGTCTGTCCCCGACGACGTCGGAGAGCAGAAGGGCACAAATGGAGGCCGGCGCGCAGTGGAGGGCGAACCGCCCGCCCTTGACGCGGGAGAGATGTTTCCGCACCGCGTTGAATTCATCGATCGAAGCGCCCGACCGGAGCAGTGACTCCGTGACGGAAATATATTCTTCGACCGGGATCGCGGGGGACTCGAACAGCGCGGAGCCGCCGCCGGAAACGAGAAAGAGAACGCGGTCCGCGTCCTGAAGTCCGGACGTCATTTGGAGGATCTCCTCCGTCGCGGAAAAGGTGTTCGCGTCCGGCAAGGGATGACCCGCTTCGCGAATGACGAAATGCCCGAGCTGTCCTCTGGCGTGACCGTATTTCGTCAATACGAAGCCTTTGTATATCCTGTCGCCGAGCGTCGTCTCGGCCGCGCGCGCCATTTCCCAGGCGGCTTTTCCGATGGAAACGACGTACAGTTTTCCTGCCCCGTCGATCTCCGGAAGATCTTTGAGCGCCCGGCAGACGGATTCGTAAGGCATGACGGCGGAGACGGAATCGATAAGCACGCGTTCCGCCTGCTTGACGAAAGAATCTTTTTCCGGACGCCGTCTGAACGCGTCCGCTTTTTTCAATATTTCCCTGTCGCTTTCGTATGTCAGCAGGGCGCAGGCGTCGTCGAAAGGAAGCCAGCGGATGGATCTGACCTCCTCCGGCTGCGCGCGTTCCACGCCGCCAGTCCTTTTTGCCAGAAAGAAAACGACGTCCTTCCGGATCCCGGGCGCCGGGGCGTAGGACACGGTTTCGCGGAAGCCGTTCAGAAACGAAACGGTCAGCCCGGTTTCTTCGCCGATCTCTCTGACCGCCGTCTGATGCTCCGTTTCATTCTTTTCCACATGTCCCTTGCAAAGCGAAAAATGGCCTTTCTGCATCTCTTCGATCAGATACAGAACGTCGTGACGCTGTCCGGACGTCTCCTCTCTGAAGATGACCGCGCCGCAGCTTTTTTCATGTTTGATCGTTTTACCGCACATTTTTTTCACCTGAAAAGCATCCTTTTTTGCCGCTGGTTTCTTTCTCTTCTCACCATTATACCATCGGAAAGCCGAAAAGCAAAACGTGTTTTCTCCGAAGACGCGACGA
>CACZRJ010000092.1 GCA_902783535.1 uncultured Ruminococcus sp.
CGCGACTGTTCTTCGGACGTGCCGGCGGCGGAGTCCGGAAGTTTGACCGACATGCCCGTCAGACGGACCCAGTAGGAGATTCCGTCCAACCGGTCGGAATCGTTTTCAGGCGGCTGTACGAGCACCTGGTCTTCGAAATTTCCGGAAGACTTCACGAATCCCTCTTTCCCGTCGGAGGTTTTGACGAGATAGAAGTAGTCGCCGGAACTGCCGGGGGAGACGGCGAAGAAACACCGTTTGATCTCCGTGATCGTCGTTTCCTGCAGCACGCCGGGTTCGCCGTCGGGCGAATACGGCTCCGTCGGAAGCGGAACGGGGAAGAAGCCGAGGACAAGCCGCGCGACGATCGCGGCGATCAGCAGGCCGAATGCGATTTTTGTCCATGTCGAGCGGTCCATAGGCAGCGCCCCCTTTCTCCGGAATGCCCGGTAGGTCTTTGCCCTCATTATAACGAGCGTGTCGCCCGATGTCAAGAACGGAGAGAGGCCGGACAAAGATTTTTCTTTCCTATTGAAAAGAGAGAAAAAATGTGGTATCCTCGAAACAGGATGAAACAGTGCCTCCGCGCGGGATTCCGCGGCGGAACGGCAGCATGGAGGAAACATCATGAAATCGTTCAATTCGCGCAGATCCGTCATCATTCTGTGCCTGATCCTGGTCTTCTCGCTCGCATTCGCCAGCGCGTGCCAGCAGCAGCCTTCCGGTTCGTCGGAACCCGCGCCGGAAAGCTCGGCATCTCCCGCACCCGCGTCTTCCGAGCCGGCGTCGGCCGGTGAGCAGTCGGAAGCATCCCCGGCATCCGAGCCGTCTGAAGAGCCGTCCGCCGACGAGCCGTCTCCCGAGCCTTCCGAAGAAGCATCCGAAGACTCCGAACCGGACGCTTCCTCCGAATCGCCCGATCCGCAGGAATCCTCGGAAGACGAACCCGCAAGCCAGGCGGACGATCCGGAAGTGCTCCCGGAATTCGTCAGCAATTTCGTTTCCTTCGGCGCGGCGAACACCGGCGTCAGAGCGAATTCGGCAGGCTCTGTCCAGCTGACCGGCGTCAACACGGACCCCGTCTACGGCGGCGTCATTCTGTACACGTTCGCCTACGGCTCGAAGCTGACGACGTCCGCGTACAAGGACTACGCCTTCTTCGCTTACGGGTACAATCCGGAGCATTTCGTGTATGAACTGGAGAAATCCTACGAGGGAACGCTCCCGAAATCCGTGGAGATCCCGAACGACGGATTCCTGATCGCCGTCCACAAGGACCAGACCGAGATGCTGAACCGCCTGAAGAACGCCGACCCGGCGTCGCCCGTCTATCCGCACGGCGTGCAGGCCTGCCCGGACCTGCAGTTTACCGTGAAAAAAGCGTCGGGGATCACGATCGACGGCAATTTCAGCGACGCGGAATGGAGCAAATACAAGATCGAGGACATCGGACCGTCCAACCCGTCCTGGTCCTACGCCCAGTTCGAAAAGGACAATTACTATTCCACGGCGGAATATTACGAGGCCTATGACGAGAATTATTTCTATCTCTGCGTCGTCGTTTCCTCCCCGTATCACTATTGCCCCGTAACGCCGGACAAAGCGAACGAGATGTGGCAGTACGAATGCATCCAGGTGAAGTTCAGCTCCGAAAGCCCCGACGGGGAATACATTCTTCAGCATTACGACCACGTCATCGACGGCACTGCGAACAACGACGGCATCGTCCGTGCGTACGGATTCGCCGTCAACGACGCCGGTGAGACCTGCTATTACGAAAACAGTCCCGTGAACAAGGTGTTCGGAGGCCAGGCGGTCTGCACCCGCGACGACGCCACCCAGAAGACCGTTTACGAAGTCGCCATCCCGTTCTCCGAATACGGCATCCAGCCGAAAAAGGGAATGAAGATCGGCGTGACCTTCTCCGTCAACTCCACGAACGCGGACGACATCGCGAAAAAGGTCTGGAAAAACATCACCTACCGCGACGGCGGCGGCGTGATCGGAAGAAACGACTGGGCGAAGATCCCCGTCATCACACTGGGCTGATTCTTCTTCAGGCAAAGGGCGGCTGAAGCCGCTCTTTTTGCGGAAAGGAAAAAAGGAATGAAAGCAATCGAACTGATGACCGAACTCATCGGCAAAGAGAATCTCGAAAAAGGACAGACGGTCGACACGTGCAAATGGGGCGACCCGGAGCGCGAGATCCGGAAGGTCGCGACCTGTCTCACGGCGACGCCGGACGTTCTGAGGGCATGCGAAGCATGGGGCGCCGATCTGCTGATCACGCACGAGCCGTGCGTGTACGATCATTACGACCGGCCGCGGAACGACAAGATCACTGAAAAGAAGCTGGAACTGCTCCGGAAAACCGATTTCGTCATCTGGCGGTTTCACGATCACATTCATTCCAGAGAACTGCCGGACGGGATCCATACGGGCTTCATCTCGAAGCTCGGACTGAAAGGAACATATGACGGAAGGCGCTTCTTCTTCCCGGACGAGCCGATCTCCGCCCGCGAGATTGCTCTGCGCGCGGAAAAGGCCTGCCTGACGAAGCACGCGCGGATCGCCGGAGACCCTGACGCGAAAACAAACAAGATCGCCCTTTATCTCGGCGCGGTCGGAGACCTGGCGGACCCGTTCGCCTCCGACGATACGGGCGTCGCCGTGCTCGGAGAGATCTGCGAATGGCGGAACGTCGAACAGATACGGGACGCTGCGCAGATGGGCATCGAGAAAGCCTTCGTGGTGCTCGGACACTGCGCTTCCGAATGGCCCGGCATGGAACTGCTCGCGAAGGAGATCAAAGAACAGCACGCGGAACTCGACGTCAGGTTCATTCCGTGCGGCGACATCTACACATTCACCGATTCCGAAAACTGATTCCGGAGGAAAAGCATTTTGAACGACCGACTGCTCAAACAGGAACGCATTCCCGATCCTTCGCTTTTCGTGCCGGGAAGAGTCCTGGAAGCCATGGACATGCTGACGGACGCCGGATACGAGGCGTATCTCGTCGGCGGATGCGTCCGCGATCTGCTGACGGGCCGGACGCCGTACGACTACGACATCACGACATCCGCGCTTCCGGAGGAGACCGAAAACGTCTTTGCCGGGTACAAGGTCGTCGAGACCGGACTGAAACACGGGACGGTGACCGTCATTTACGGCGGATTTCCGCTGGAGATCACGACCTACCGGACGGACGGGACGTATTCGGACGGACGTCATCCGGACAGCGTTTCCTTCACGCGCTCTCTGAAAGAGGACCTCGCGCGGCGCGATTTCACGGTCAACGCGATCGCCTGGTCGAAGAAAGACGGATGGAAAGATCCGTTCGGCGGCATGGAGGACCTGAAGAACCGTGTGCTGAAATGCGTCGGCAGACCGGAAGACCGGTTTTCCGAAGACGCGCTCCGGATCCTGCGATTCGTCCGGTTCCTTTCTCAGCTCGGTTTTTTTTTTTTTTTGGAAACGGAGTCCGCCGCGAATGCGCTCCGGGACAGGCTGCGTCTGGTTTCCGTCGAACGCGTCTACGCGGAACTGACGAAGATGCTCTGCGGTCCGGAAGCGGAAAAAGTGCTGCTCAGATACCACGGGATCCTCGGCGTCGTGATCCCGGACCTGACGCCGTGCGTCGGGTTTCCGCAGATCACGAAATACCATATCCACGACGTGTATACGCACACCTGCGCGGTCGTCGCCGGCGTCCGTCCGGACCCGGTGCTCCGCTGGGCGGCTTTGCTGCACGACATCGCGAAGCCTGTCTGCCACGAGTTCTATGACGGCAAGTCCCATTTCCACGAACATCCGGAGAAGGGCGCGTTCATGGCGAGAGGCATCCTGACGGGTCTGCACGCGGAAAAGCGTACGATCGACACGGTCAGTCTGCTGGTCCGGAAGCACGACACGGTCCTGCCTCCCGAGCGGAAGCCGGTCATCCGGCTTCTGACCGAAATGACGGCCGAGGAGGCGGTCATGCTGACCGAACTGATGGAAGCCGACTGCATGGGGAAGTCCGAGACTGGAAAGGAAGCGATCCCGCGGATCCGGCAGATGCGGGAAGCGATCGAGCGCATCGCGAATGAACAGCCCGCGCTGCACGTGACGGACCTGCACATCCGCGGCAAGGACCTGCAGGAGATCGGGTTTGTTCCCGGACAGGACATGGGGGACTGCCTCAGGAAACTTCTGGAGGACGTCCAGGACGAAACGCTTGAAAATACGGAGGAAGCGCTGAAAAAGCGCGCCGCCGAACTGTTGAAAAAATCATAAGGAAGGCTGAAAAAAACATGGCTGAATTCAAAATCTTCACCGACACCGCGTCCGATCTTCCGGAAGGCATCGCTTCCGGATTCGGGATCACAGAAGTCCCGCTGAAAGTCTTTATCGGAGGGAAGGAAGAACATCCCGAAGTCAAGGAATTCTACCGCAGACTTCGCGCCGGCGAGGTCGCGACCACGTCCGCTCCGAACCTCGAGGATTTCGTCGAGCGGATGGATCCTGTCCTTGCGGAAGGATACGACATCCTCTTCCTCGCGTTTTCGTCTGCGCTCAGCAGCACCTATCAGACCGCGCTGCTCGCGAAAAAGGAAATGGAGGAAAAATATCCTGAGAGGACCGTGCGCGTGATCGATACGCTCGCAGCGTCCACAGGAGAAGGGCTGCTGGTCTATCTGACGGCGAAAAAGAAGGAAGAAGGCATGGGATTCGAAGAACTCGGCGACTGGGTGGAGAACAACAAACTGCATCTCTGCCACTGGTTCACGGTCGACGACCTGATGTTCCTGAAGCGCGGGGGACGCGTTTCCGCCGCGGCTGCCATCGCCGGTTCTCTCATCGGGATCAAGCCCGTCATGCACGTGGACAACGAAGGACGGCTGATTCCCGTGACGAAGGTCAGAGGCCGGAAAGCGTCCTTGCAGAAGATCGTGGACATGGTCCGTACGACGGGCATCCGTCCGGAGGAACAGACCATGATGATCTGCCACGGCGACTGCATCGAGGACGTGGAATACGTCATCGAAAAGCTGAAGACGGAACTGCACGTGCCGGAAGTTCTCGTTTCGCCCACCGGTCCGGTCATCGGCGCGCATTCTGGGCCCGGCACGTTCGCGATGTTCTTCGTCGGCGAACACAGATAAGGACGAAACAAATGATGCAGTCAGAAACGGATGAAGGCGGGATTGCCTTCGCTCTCCGGATCGACGTTCCGGAAGGAGAGTGCGGATTCGTTGAATTCCGCCGCTCCTTTTGCGTGCGCGGGACCGTCTCCTCGGCCGGC
>CACZRJ010000093.1 GCA_902783535.1 uncultured Ruminococcus sp.
CCCGACCGGAAGACACTGTAGCACAAATGATCCGGAATGTCAAGTCCTGCCGGCATATTTTTCCAGAGACGTCGGATGCGGTCTTTCTCTTTGCCGGATCAGTTCTGTCCGCCTTCCTGCGGATGCAGATCTCTGTAGAACGTATATGTATGCTTCCCTTTCTCCTTTGAATGATAGAGGGCTTCGTCCGCGTTCTCGAACAGCTCGCGCGTGTCGGCGACGTTTTCGCCGTGCGCGATCCCGACGCTGACCGAAACGGAAGGCATGCCGTTCTCCGGGACGCCCATCGTTTCATTGACGTTTTCGATGATGGAGGAGATCCGGTCGCACTGCCCCCATGCGGAGTGAGACATCAGAACGACGAATTCGTCGCCGCCGATCCTGCAGACGTAATCGTCCGACCGGAACAGGCTGCTGAGCGTATGAACGAGCTTTACCAGAACTCTGTCGCCCGTTTCGTGACCGCAGGTGTCGTTGATGTTCTTGAAGTCGTCGATATCGAAGACCAGCATGAACGTGCTCTTCAGATCGACTCCCGAGAGCAGCAGGTCATATCCCGCACGGTTGTACGCTCCGGTCAGCTCGTCGTGGGAAGCCTTGAAGTTCAGATGCTCGATGCTGTTCCTGTACACGCCGTACATCTTGTTGTAAGTGCGGGCGAGATACCGGAACTCGTTCGCGCCCATTTCCGGGATCGGGCTGTCTTCCTTGATCTTGTTTACCGCGTTCAGGACGGGATGGATCCCGAGACGGGAGGTCATGAAGACCATGGCGAAGATCCCGAGCATTTGAACGATGATGACGATCCGGAAGATGACGATCTCCGCCCGGAAGGAGTTCATCGCGTTCACGTCCTCGTTGTGCGCCAGACGTTCCAGTTCGCCGAGACTTTCCTTCATTCTGTCACGGATCAGGCCCTTCTGCTCGTAATACTTGTCGTCGTGCACGAGCTCCGACGCACGGACCATTTTCGCTTCCGCGCTCAGCGCTTTATCCTCTTCCGAAAGCTTCACTTCACCGATCACGTCCGGATATCCAGTATATCCCTTCGCTTCGACCACGAGCCGCATCGCGTAGTACTCCCTGTTCATCAGTTCGAGAGACGCGTCCATGGCCTCCTTCAGCTTGAGGAAAGCTTCCTCCGTGCCGTTTCCGCGCGACAGCTGCTCAAGCGCGAGCTCGCGGCGGTTGTTTTTCAGAGCTTCATCGAAATACGATTCAAGGAACTCCATGCCTCCCTGGACCGTGAATCTCTGGACCTTCTCCGTCAGATAGTCCGAAGCGTCCATCAGTTCCCGTGCGGCGTTGCTCAGTTCCGTCTGCTGCTTCGACTGCTCCGTCAGACGCGAAAAATACGACGAGATCTGGAAGGTCGAAAGGACCATCAGACCGGCGATGAGAACCGCCGCGATGATCAATATGACATTGACTGTCCGGAGAGAAACCCCTCCCCCCGGTTTTTTCGACTCCGCCATCTTTTGCACCTTCCGATATCGCCGGTCTCCGTTTCCGGAAACCGTTTTTCAAAAAAGATTACGTTCATTATGAACCAGACGGCACGAAAAGTCAAGTTATTGAAGGGAAAAAGGTGAATTCTTTTTTCTTTTTTCGTTTCCTTTGCCAGTGCCGGAAGGAATCGCTACTTTCCGGCCTTTTCCTCCTTTTTCAAAACGTAAAGCAGATCCCGGAACGGAATGCTTCCGCAGTTCAGGCGGAGCGTCTGCTCCTCCGCGCTGCACTCCCTCACGATCCCTTCCGCGGACGCGTACGCGTCCTTCCGGTAGTATTTCACGGTCACCGCGTCTCCGCGCGACAGCGCCTTCAGCTGCTCCGAGAGGATCTCGGAAGATTCCTCGGAAAGAATGATCCTCGCCTCCCTCTCCCTCGTGTATTCCGCGACCATCTCCTCGTATCCCTTCAGCGCGCGGTAGGCGGAAAACTGCACGGCGCGGTTCTCTCCGCTCCTTTTCCCCATTCAAGTCACTCCTTTTCCCTCTCCTTTTCGCATGCCTACGCCCGGTGTCCGCCGATCATCCCGTTCCTCGCCCGCAGCGTCGCGCAGGACTCCAGGTCCCTCCCGCGCAGAACGGCGTTCCTGCCGTATCTGTCCTGCAGCGAAAGGACCGACTGCATCAGTTTCCGCTCCTTTTCCTCTCCGGGCGGCTCGCCGAACAGCGTCAGCGGCCGGTCGTCCTCCGGTATCAGGTCGCCGAAGCAGATCGCGAGCCTGCGCACGGGCAGATCGTGCGAGACCGTTTCCCTGTAGAGTTCGCGGAACAGTTCCGTCAGCCTTCCGCAGGAAGACGTGTAGTCCGCAAGCTTCCGAC
This sequence comes from uncultured Ruminococcus sp., assembly GCA_902783535.1. Classification (GTDB taxonomy): domain Bacteria; phylum Bacillota; class Clostridia; order Oscillospirales; family CAG-382; genus Coliplasma. Next base: position 2,328 of record CACZRJ010000093.1, read on the forward strand.
GCACGCCGGAAGGGCGGCTTCCTGCCCTGTAGGCGGCGTAGCCTTCGGAATATCCGACGGACAGACCCACGGAACAGGTCATCATCCGCTTCCGCAGCATGTCCTGCGTCAGCGTTTCCACCATCTCCAGCAGAACGACCTCCGCCTCTTCGGCCTCGTAGTCCCGGAAAAGGACCTGGCTCGTCGACAGCGACGTCGTTTCCGGAACGTACGACTGGATCTCCCGGATCGTGCACGTCTCCACGCCGTTCGCGTGGTCGATCAGATACCGCGCGTTGACGCCGAAGGCCCGGAACATCGTCCGTTCGGGCACGCGCGTGACTCCGTACAGGTCGTAGACGCCCATGCGCTCCAGCCTTTTCGCCGTTCCGGCGCCGATGTTCCAGATGTCCGTGATCGGCCGGTGGTGCCACAGCTGCTCCTTGAAGCTGTCCTCGTCCAGGACGCCGATGTGGTCCGGCACGTGTTTCGCGACGATGTCGAGCGCGACTTTCGCGAGAAAGAGGTTCGTCCCGATCCCCGCGGTCGCGCAGATCCCCGTCTGCCCGAAGACGGCGTTCCGGAGCATGTCGGCGAACTCCTTCGGGGTTTTTCCGTACATTCTCAGGTAGCCCGTCGCGTCGATGAACACCTCGTCGACCGAATACACGTGAAGGTCGTCCGGCGCGACGTAGTTCAGATAGATCGCGACGATCTCGGCGGACTTTTCCAGATACCTCCGCATGCGGGGCGGCGCGGCGATGTAGTCGATCCACGGCGGGATCTCGTAGAGCCTGCACCGTCCGGGCACGCCGAGCGCCTTCATCGCGGGCGACACCGCGAGGCAGATGGTCCCCCGTCCGCGTTCGGCGTCCGCCACGACGAGATTGACGCGGAACGGGTCCAGCCCCCTGTCCACGCATTCCACGGACGCGTAGAAAGACTTCAGGTCGACGCAAAGATATGTCTTTTCTTTCTGCACGAAAAAAGCGCCTCCGTTCCCGGCGCGGCAAAAAAGGAGCGCGCGCCGGCGCCGCGCCCGTGTCCCGGGCATGTACGGCATTCTGGCGCGCGCCCTGCGTTCCCGATTTCACGGCCGGGAGGACGGCCCACTTTCCCGATGCTTCCCCGTCAGGAAATGACGGTTCCGACGATCGGCACGCGGACGGTTTTCCCGTCCGCCCGCTCGCGCAGCGCGAGCATGGTCTTGCATTTTGCGCAAAGAATGGTTTTCCCTCTGTATTCCTCGGACGCCCGGACGGCGCACACGCGGCTTTTGTCTTTCGGGTCCGCGGAATACAGGATCGTCCGCCTGCAGTTCGGGCAGAAGGCGACGGGGTATCTTTTCAACGGAGCCGCCTCCCCGCTACTCGATTTCCTTGATCGCGCGGAGCGCAACGCCCTGCAGCATGAGCCGCTCCGGCAGGAAGTCGCTGTACGCCGGATTCTCCGGATGCAGCCGCGGACGGTCTCCGTCCCAGAACAGGCGCTTCAGCGTGTTCCCGTCCTCCGTCAGCGCGACGACGACTTTTCCGTTCAGATCGCGGCCGTCACCCTCGTAGCGCTTCACGAGCACGAGGTCCCCCTCGTCCACGCCCGCGCCGCGCATGGAGTCTCCGAACGCGCGCAGAAGGAAGCATTCGCCGTCGACCCACTCTTCCGGGATCGCCAGATACCCGTCGTTGTACTGCTCCTCTTCCTCCGGCGTCCCGCAGATGACGTTCCCGTAGATCGGGACCTTCACCGACCGGTACTGCCGGAAATAGTCCGACTGCTCGGGGATCTGCAGCGTTCCCTTTCCGGAATACAGGATGCGGTTCCTGTCCCTCAAAACGCTCAGATAGCGGTAGGCGACGGATTTCGTCATGCTCATCCGGTCCATGATCTCCGAAAAGACAGGCATCTTTCCGTTGTTGTCGTGCGCGTATTCCTTGATGAAGGACTCCAGTTCGTCCAGTTTCGATTCGTTGATGACACGCATAGCGGCCCTTCCTTTCCGAAACCTCCGGTTTCTGATTCGATTATACAGGAACCTGAGGTTTTTGTCAATAGGAAAAATGAAAAAATTTCCGGAACCGGACGGAAAGACCCGCGCCGCGCGGGAAAAACCTGCGCTGCGCGGGCCGTTTTTGTCTGAAAGCGTCCGGTCTACTTCTTGAATTCGACGGACAGTTCGGAAACGGAAATGAAGTGCATGCTTCCGCCGGCCGAGCCGATGACGCGCACGCCGTCGCAGGACGCGGGCGACTTGAGCGTGAAGGTATAGCTCTCGTAGTCCGGTCCGAAAGCCGCCTCCGCGTTTCCGACGGGATACGCCTTGTCGAGCGTCGTTTCCGCCGTCTTCCACTCGCCGCCGACCAGCGTTTCCAGACGGATGCTGCCGTCCTTGAAATATCCGCCGTCGTTGAAGTGCGCGCCTTCGGTGAAGGTCACGGATTTCACGGTCTGGCTGCTGCGGAACAGATAGCCGACGAACTCCTCGTGATCGGCCCCGTCATACGCGAACGTGTCGTACGAAACGTTCATGTAGTTGTCCGAAGAACTCGGGAGATATCCGTCGCGGATGATCTCGATGTCCTTGCATCCGGTCCCGCGCGGCTCGGTCACGGCGGCGATGATGACCGCGTCCTGCACCGGATCTTTGTCCTGCGGAGGCGCGGGATCCTTGACGTCGTCGAACCGCACGTCCAGTTCCGCGCAGGAGACGAACGTGGCGGTGCCGCCCGGCTTTCCGATCACCCGGACGCCGTCGCACCAGTCCGCCTTGGACAATTTGAACGTGAACGTCGTGTTGGGCTCGTTCCCTCCGTATTTCGGGTCGCACGACGCGGAAACGTCCTTCCACTTTCCGTCCTTAAGGATCTGGACGGAGGGCGGATTCTCGAACCATCCGCCGTTTCCGAAATGCAGTCCTTCGGTAAAGATCACGGCCGTGACGTGAACGGAGCGGTCGAACGAAAGCGCGAACCACTCGCTCTCGGAGTGCGCGCCGGTATACGTGTCGTACTGTTCGACGTTCGGCAGCGGGTTCCCGGTCGCGAATCCGTCGGTGATGACGGAAATGTCTTTGCTGCCGCTGCCCGTCGGGCTCTTCGTCGAACAGGACGGCTTGCTCTCGAATCCGCGGCTGTCGTAGCCCGCGCCGGTCACTTCGACCTTGACGGTCGCGGTGGATTTTTTGTCTCCCGCCTTGACGGTGTATTTGATCTCGTACACGCCGTCCTTCTCATACCGGTAGCTGCCGACCACGAACTGGAAGACGGACCCGTCGCCCATGTCCAGCGACTGGGAAGGCTCTCTCTGATACCCTTCCGGCAGCGCGAACGCGGTCGTGACGCGGACTTCTCCGCGCGTGCCCGGCTCCGCGGCCAGATATGCGTTGACGGCGTCGGACGGCCACTGTTCGAACGGCACCAGCCCGTCCTTCGGGAAGTTTTCCGGCTTCGCGACCGGGATCATGCGCGCGCCGTCCTTCGTCTCCACCTTCTTCGCCTTGAAAACTTCCGAAATGAGCTTCATGGACTTGTCGACGCAGGATTTGAAGGATTCGTCCGTGCAGGAGAAAACGGTGTTCCTGTTGAGCGCGGAAACGAATTTGTCAGGCAGTTTCTTCAGCCCGTAGAACGTGCCGAGCACGCCCGCGGAACTGGACGGGTTGCAGTCGGAGTCCTGTCCGCACCGCATGGAGATCAGCATGGTCTTCTCGAAGTCGCCTTCTCCCCACAGCAGTCCCATGTGCACGTAGGCCGCGTTGATTTTCGCGTCGATGTTCGCGGCCAGACCCTTCCACGCCACGCACCGCGCGCCTTTCGCCCAGTCGTCCTGGATCTTCTTCCAGCACTGTTCCCAGGTCTTTCCGGCTTTGTAGCAGTCGTTGACCGCGTCGAGCACCTTGCGGAACTTGGTCCCTTCCGGAATGGCCTTCCGTCCCGCTTCGGCGATCTCGTAAACGCTGTCCGCCGTATATGCCGCGGCGTGCATGACGGCGATGTAGACCCCGCCGTAGACGCCGTCGCCGTAGTTCATGATGTGGCCGATCTCGAAGGCGCGCTTCGCCGCCTCCTCCGGCATGCCGGGATAGAGGTTGCCCAGGAAGTCCGCCTCGATCTGCCAGTCGATGTCGTCGCAGTGATAGTTGTATTTGTAGCTCCCGCTGTCGGGCGCCTTGATCCCCGCGCGCAGGTTCGCGCGTCCCTGCTTGTTCGCGTGATCCAGGCCGAACGTCGTGTCGCGGAAGGCGTCCGCGAGCTTCTGCAGCTTGCAGGACACGCCGTTGTCCGCCATCGCCTCAAGGAACGGGATCTCCACGTACAGGTCGTCCTGCCCGAACGCGTCGTTGATCATTTCCGGCTTCCATACGGGCACGGCGTTTTCCGGAATGATCCCGCCCTGGTACTGGAATTCGGTCGGCGCGCCCCATGTGACGCCCGCCATCTGCGCGGCCCAGGACCCTTCGACGCGGTCCCGGATCTCCTCCTCCGTCATGGCCTTGACCGCCGGCCCGGCGTTTCCGCCTTCCGACGTCTCGCCGGACGGAGACGCGCTCCCGTCTTCAGAAACGGGTTCGTCTTCCGAGGGCGTTTCGGGTTCCGACGCCGGTTCGGCATTGCTTTCGCC
>CACZRJ010000094.1 GCA_902783535.1 uncultured Ruminococcus sp.
AACCGCGAAAACGTCTCTTCCGTGTCGCATACCGATGTCATTGCCAGGAAATACCGGGGGAGCGACATCTCCGTTTCGATGCCGAACCTGTTTCGGAGCAGGTTTGCGCAGTCTGCTCCGCTGGCCCCGGAAGGCGTCAGAAAGACCAGCTTGCCCGGGTCGTATCCATAAAAGTGCGAGCCGTCCAGAAGTTTCAAATGATTCAGTTTTGCGAGTTTCGCGCGCAGTCCCGACAGACGTTCTGCGTATTCTTCAAAATGACTCCCGTCGGATATATATCTGATGCACTCGTCTGCGGATGCGAGCAGGATGTATGAGGGACTGGACGTCTGGAAGACCGGAAGCTCTCTCGATATCCGCTCAAACCATTCTGACCTGCAGTGAAGCACCGCCGTCTGCGTCAGCGCGGGAAGCGTTTTGTGCAGGCTTTGGATCACGATGTCTGCGCCAAGGGTAACAGCGCTTTCCGGAAATACGGATGCGAAGCCGAAATGCGCTCCGTGCGCCTCGTCGACGATCAGCGTCGCACCCGCTTCGCGGCAGATTTCCGCAATGGAGGCGATGTTGGAAACGACGCCCTCATAGGTCGGGGATGTCAGAAAGACGGTCGTGACGGAAGGATGCGCCTGCAATGCACTTCTGATCTGCGCGGGCTCGATGCTTCCGGGAATTCCTTGAGCCGACTCCGGACAGAGAAAGAATGTCTTTCTTCGGCATAATTCCGCAGCATTGAAAAATGATTTGTGAGAATTCCGCGCCGCGAGAATGTCGCCGTCTCCGGTCGCCCGGACGGCTGACAGGATCCCGGAGGTGCTTCCGTTGACGAGCAGGAAGGAGCAGTCGGCGCCCCAAACGGCAGCGGCGCGGTCCTGAAGTTCTTTCAGAACTCCTGACGGCCGGTAGAGGTCGTCGGTCGCTTCCAGATCCGTGACGTCCCACTGATAGGGCAGATCGGACCGAAAAAGACGCTTCCCGCCCGGCATGTGCATCGGAAGAAACGATTTCGTGTATGATTTGAGAAACGAGAGTAAGGAAGGCATCGCATTATTCCTCCGGAGAGACTGCGGAAGTTTTGAAGAACGGCCGGCGGGAGAGGTCGTCCTCTCCGCCGTAAAAGGTACCGAGAATGCGGTTGAGACGAAGGTTCAGACTGAAAACGGGATCGTCCTTCAGCGCGGCCGGCCTGGAAACGACGGGAACTGACGGAGACGAGGATTTCAGGAAGGTGCGTCCGGCTTCGTCTGCTGCCAGCAAAAGCGCATACGGGGGAACGCCCTGAACCGTTTCAGGCGAAACGCGCATGACGGATGACCACAGGGCGCGGTTCACGCGGGAAACCGTGAACATTTTCCCGGAAACGGCCGAAGCGAGTTCACGCACGCTGCGGACGTCCGTCAGGCAGCGGAGGATCCCGGCGCGAAGTTCGTCCGGAACAGCATAGCATCCCTTTGGGCATTCGTTCCGCAAAGAGGAAAGAAGAAAACCGTCAACGGCTTCCGCGGATCTTGGAAAAGAAGGATCCTGCGAAAGCACGCGCGCGGCCTCGCGCGGAATCAGCTCGCCGGGACGGCCTGAAGCGCGGATATCCGTCGAAGAGGCGTACGCCGGATTCCTCCGCAGGATGAAAGAAGGGAGAGAACCGGCGTGCCGGAGATATTCGAGCGCGAGGATATCGTTCGGCCTGCCTTTCAGGCACAGGCCGGACCGTTCCTCCATCAGTTTCGGATATGGAATGCGGGCATGGTCTTCAGAGGTCTCTTCAGGAACGCTTCCGGAAATGCGTTCCGCCGCTTCGCGCAGCGTTTTTTCGTCGGTTTCCGCGGAAAAGGCGAGAACGCCAGCGTTCAGGCGTTTCGCGATCGAGATCCCTCCCCGCGCGAAGTCGCCCGCTGAAGCGCAGCACCAGGGAAAGGGCAGCTCGACGACGAGGTTCGCGCCGCAGGAAAGCGCGGCGTCCGCCCGGTGAAACCGGTCGGCAATGGCAGGAATACCTCTTTGGGTCAGATTCCCGCCCAGGATGCATATGACCGTTTCAAATCTGCTCTTCAGTTCATTCAGCTGCCAGAGATGTCCGTGATGAAACGGATTGTATTCGCAGATGACAGCGCAGGAAGACCCTTCGGCCGGTGCCGTTCCCATGAAAAACCCCTTGCATTTTTCTTTATGAGGTATTATAATTGTCAAGAATATAATTGTCAAGGAGATAGCGCTTATGTACATTCTCGTCGTCAATGCGGGAAGTTCTTCCCTGAAATACCAGCTGTTCGATATGGACAGGCAGGAAATGATCGCGAAAGGGCTCTGCGAACGGATCGGCGTGGACGGCCTGTTCTCGCACTGGGTGCCAGGAAAAGGCGTTGCCGTCAAGAAGATCCCCGTGCAGATGCCGACGCACACGGAAGCAGTGGCTGTGGCCGTCAAATATCTGACCTGCCCCGAGAACGGATGCCTGACGGATATGAATCAGATATCCGCAGTCGGACACCGGATCGTCTCCGGCGGACCCTGGCTGATCGACAGTATCCTGATCGACGGTCCGGACGGACAGGTATTGAAGGACCTTCACAAGTGCTTCGACCTCGCGCCACTTCACACGAAAGCGCATCTGCAGGGAATCGAAGGATGCATGAACATCATGAAGGACGTTCCCCAGGTGCTCGTCATGGATACGGCATTCCACCAGACGATGCCGCCGAAAGCGTACACCTATCCGATCGCATACGAGGTGGCGCAGAAATATGCCATCCGCCGTTACGGCGCGCACGGCACTTCGCACAGATATGTTTCCGGCAAGGCCATTGAGTATCTCGGAAAGCCGGATGCGAAGATCGTCACATGCCATCTCGGAAACGGTTCTTCCATTTCCGCCGTCGACGGCGGGAAGTGCGTCGACACATCCATGGGTCTCACCCCGCTCGAAGGCGTCATCATGGGGTCCAGATGCGGATCCATCGATCCGGCCATCGTGCCGTTCGTCATGGAACGCGAGCACATCGCCGTCGAGGACATGGGCAACTGGATGAACAAGAAGTGCGGATTCCTCGGGCTGTCCGGCGTGTCGTCCGACCTTCGCGACGTTCGTGACGCCGCGGCTTCCGGAAACGAGCGCGCGCAGCTGGCGCTGGACATCCTGGCCTACCAGATCAAGAAATACGTCGGCGGCTATGCCGCGGCGATGAACGGTCTGGACTGCGTCGTCTTTACGGCCGGAATCGGTGAGAACGACCCGGACCTGCGTTATGCCGCAATGAAGGATATGGAATTCTTCGGGATCAAAATGGATGCCGAAAGAAACAGAGACCGCGAAGCCACGGTCATCAGTGCTGACGACAGCCGCGTCAAGGTGCTCGTCATCCCGACGAATGAGGAACTTGTCATCGCGTCCGATACAATGCGCATCGCGTGCGGAAAATAATCGGGAAACCGCTTGACAAACAGCGGAAGACCGCATATAATTTTTACGTGAAAATTATCACGGAAGGAGCGTCATATGAAACACATTCAGACAGTCGAAACCAGAGACATGGAGAAGAGTCTGCAGAACGGCGGCTGCGGCGAATGCCAGACATCCTGCCAGTCTGCCTGCAAAACGTCCTGCGGCGTCGCGAATCAGCAGTGCGAAAACAAAGAACCCAAAGCGTAAGCGGGCAAATCAGAACCAAAATGGAAGTATAAGGAATCCGGCCGTTGCCTGTCGCAGCGGCTTTCCTTATCTGTGGAGAAAAACGCATGATTCATCAATATCAGCTGCGGGGATACAATATCGTCCTGGATGTTTTTTCCGGCTCTGTCCATGTGGTGGACGACCTCGCGTACGACATCATCGGCATGTACGAAAACAGCAGCCGCGAATCGATCGTCGAAGCGATGCTGGACAAATATGCCGGAAATCCCGACGTCACCCGGGACTCGATCGGGGAAATTTTTTCCGAACTTGAGGAACTCCGTTCCCGCCGCAAACTCTTCGTTCCCGACATCTATGAAAACCACGCGATGGATCTGAAATCCAGGCATACCGAGATCAAGGCGCTCTGTCTGCATGTCGCGCATACCTGCAACCTGAACTGCTCCTACTGTTTCGCGGCGCAGGGCAAGTATCACGGCGAGCGGGCGCTGATGACGTACGAGGTCGGAAAGCGCGCGCTGGACTTTCTGATGGAGCAGTCCGGAAACAGAAAGAACCTCGAAGTGGACTTTTTCGGCGGCGAGCCCCTGATGAACTGGGATGTCTGCAAGCGGCTTGTGAAATACGCGCGGTCGGTGGAAAAGGAAAGAGGAAAGAATTTCAGGTTCACGCTGACGACGAACGGCATGCTGCTCGACGACGAAGTCACGGCTTTCTGCAACGAGGAAATGCACAACGTCGTATTGAGTCTGGACGGCAGAAAAGAGATCCACGATCACTGGAGAAAAACCACTTCCGGAAAAGGAAGCTATGACGTGATCGTCCCGAAATTCCAGTCTTTTGTGCGCGCGAGAGAAAAGGCAGGGAAGAGCTATTACATCCGGGGCACATATACGGGCCTGAATCCGGATTTTCTTCAGGACATCCTTCATATGGCCGACCTCGGCTTCAGGGAGCTGTCCATGGAGCCGGTCGTCTGCGATCCCTCGGAGCCATACGCGCTGCGGCAGGAAGATCTTCCGAAACTGATGGAACAATATGAGGGACTGGCTGTCGAAATGATCCGGAGAAAACAGGCCGGAAACGGATTCACATTCTATCACTACATGATCGATCTGACCGGCGGGCCGTGCATCTACAAGCGGATTTCCGGCTGCGGCAGCGGGACGGAATATCTGGCGGTCACGCCGACGGGAGAACTGTATCCGTGTCATCAGTTCGTCGGAGATCCGAAATTCAGAATGGGCGACATCTGGGAAGGCGTCACAAGGACGGACATCCGTGACGAATTCAAGCTTTGCAACGCCTACGCCCGTGCGGAATGCCGGGACTGCTGGGCGAAACTGTACTGCTCCGGCGGATGCGCGGCGAACGCGTATCACGCATCAGGCGATATCCGGGGCATTTATCCGTTCGGATGCGAACTGTTCCGGAAACGGATGGAGTGCGCGATCCTTTTGAAACTGGCTGAGCAGGGGATCGGACCGCTCGGAGGTGTGAAGTGAAAGCAATCGTTTTTGACATGGACGGCGTTCTGTTCGATACCGAACAGGTTTATTTCCGCGCATGGGATATGGAAGGCGAAAAATTCGGCATGACGCCGGAGGAAGTGCGGGAGATCCGCTTTCGCTGCGCCGGTCACAATCCCGCAGATACGGAGGTGCTGTTCAACGACTATTTCAAGGGACGCGTGAATTTCGCCGAATTCTGGGAAAAGAAAACCGCGAGGACCCGTAAGATGCTCCGGGAGGAAAAAATCCGCGTGAAGCCCGGGCTGTATGAACTTCTGGAATATCTCAGAAAAAACGGATGGTCCGTGGCGCTCGCGACTTCGACCAATCGCGAAGGGACCTTGTTCAATCTGGATCAGACCGGGATCACCGGCTATTTTGACATTCTGGTGACCGGCGATATGTTTGAGCACGGAAAGCCCGCTCCGGACGTTTATCTTCGCGCCTGCAGTCTGCTCGGAAGCGATCCGTCGGAGACGTTCGCCGTGGAGGACAGCTATCCTGGACTCGAGTCCGCCAGACGCGCCGGCCTGCGGGTCGTGATGATCCCGGACCTCTTCCCGCCGACGGAAGAGACGGCGCGCAACGCGGACTATACGCTCGATTCGCTGACCGAATTGCAGCATCTGCTCATGGAGGAAGAGTCATGACGAGAAAAATGATTATCGCGCCGTTCGCTTCCGTTGTGGAAGAACCCGAACTGATCAGCCAGCAGCTGGATGAAATGCTGTATGGAGAGACTTGCGAAGTGCTCGGAGAGAACGGGTCGTTCGCGCATGTCCGGACGAACGGCGGCATCGACGGATTCACGGAAAAGAAAAACTTATATGAGATGCTCCACGAGCCGACGCGCGTCGTCTGCAAACCGTTTGCGGATCTGCTTTGCGAGAGCAGGGACTGCTTCCGGCCGATGATGACGCTTCCCCGCGGCAGTATGGTCGACGTCGGTTATTCGCATGAGGAAAAGAAATACGCGTTTGCCGTCCTTCCGTCCTACAGGATCTGGTATATCCAGCAAACCGCCGTGCGCCCCTTCCGCGCAGGGAACAGAAAAGACATCGTTGAAGACGCTCTCTCCTATCTGGGCACGCAATACCGCTGGGGCGGAAGAACGCCTGCCGGGATCGACTGCTCCGGACTCGTTATGATGGCCTACGGGATGAACGGGATCCGTCTCGGGAGAAAACCCGTTCCGGAATCCGCGGACGGATTCGTAAAAACGGAAAAAGAAAACCTGAAACCGGGCGATCTTCTGTATTATCCTTGGCATGTGGCGATGTATATCGGCAACGGGAAAATGATCCATTCGTCCTCGACCGCCGGGGGCGTCGTCGTTGCCGACGCGGACAGCCGTCCCGAACTGCTTTGCATGATGACAAAGCCCGATCTGGAATGAGCGCGGCAGAGATCAGCAGGGAAGAGATCCTGCGGCAGCACGAAATCGCGCTTTCGCTGCGCGCATCGGTCGCCGGTGCGAAAGCGATGGTGAGAACGTTCGGATGCCAGCAGAACGAGGCGGACGGCGAGAGGATCGCCGGAGAACTGACGGACTGCGGGTATCTGCTGACGGACGACATCACACAGGCGGACGTCGTCATACTGAACACATGCGCCGTCCGGGAGCATGCCGAGAACCGCGTGCTCGGGATCATCGGCTCCATGAAAAAAGAAAAAGAAAAACGGCCGGGAATGAAGATTGGCATGAGCGGATGCATGGCGCAGGAACCGCACCGGCAGGAACAGTTGAAAAAGAACTATCCCTTCGTCGATTTCCTGTTCGGCACGGATCAGGTCCACAGGATCCCCGAGATCATGCGGGACGTGCTCGGCAAACGCGGTCAGAGACAATATATTTCCGAACTTCCGCATGCCGAATTCGGCGTGATCACGGAAGAAACGCCTGTCGCGAGGACGAGTTCGTATCGCGCGCTGGTTTCCGTGATGTACGGCTGCAACAACTTCTGCTCCTACTGCATCGTTCCGTATGTGCGCGGACACGAGCGGAGCCGCCGCCCGGAGAATGTTCTGGATGAAGTCCGCGAACTGGCGGATGCCGGCTACAGGGATATCATGCTGCTCGGGCAGAACGTGAATTCCTACCGCGGAGAGACCGGTGAAAACGGGAACGTCATCAAAACGTTTCCCGAACTGCTTTCGGAGTGCGCCTCTCTGGACGGGGATTTCGTGCTCCGGTTCATGACTTCGCATCCGAAAGACGCTTCCGACGACCTCATTCGCGTGATGGCTTCGCATCCGAAGATCGAGGACCGGTTTCACCTTCCGTTTCAGTCGGGAAGCAACCGGATCCTGAAGGAGATGCGGCGGAGATATACGAGAGAGTCGTACCTGGAAAAGGCAGAGAAGATCAAATCATATCTGCCGGGCGCTGCGCTGACTTCGGACGTCATCATCGGATTTCCGACGGAAACGGAAAAAGATTTTCTGGACACGGTCGATCTGGTGGAATCCGTCCGGTTTGATATGCTTTACATGTTCCTGTATTCGCCGAGGCGAGGAACAGACGCCGAAAAAATGGACGGCAGGGTCCCGCATGACGAACAGGTCCGGAGATTCGAATATCTTTCCGGGATCCAGAACCGGATCGCGGAAGAAAAAAACAAGGCTATGGTCGGCAGAACCGTCCGCGTTCTGTCGGACGGAGCGGATGACAAGGGCGTCTGCACCGGACGCACGACGCAAAACAAGATCATAACACTGGATAAAAATATCCCGGCGGGAACGTTCTGCACGTCTGTTGTGACGGACGCGGGCCAGTACACGCTGACAGGCCGGGTGGAGGAAAATACATGGACGAATCATTGAGAAAAGCGATCGAGGACTTTTTGACGGCGTTCCGCAACTGTGAGGCTGTCAGGAGACACAACGAGGCCAAGGAAGCCTATCTGTCCGACGGGCATCTGCTGACACTCGTCGCGGAGTACAACATGCAGGGTCAGATCCTTCGCGACGAAGGCGCCAAGCCCGAGCGCGACGAACAGCTGATCGCTGAAATCACCGCAAAGCTGAAAGACACTTACGATGAGATCATGCGCGACGAAAAAATGGCCGCGTTCACGAAGGCGCAGGACGAGATCACGGCGATCCTTCAGGATATCAACAAAGGCATTCAATCCATCGTTCAGCCCGAGTCCGTCGAGGGCGGAGCCTGCAGCGGGCAATGCTCCACGTGCGGCGGATGCCGCTGACGGAACGTTTGAAGAAAGGGGGGAACCGCCTTGGCAATGTCACCGATGATGGTGCAGATCCAGCAGATCAAAGCAAATCATGAGGACTGTATCGTAATGTCCCGGATCGGGGATTTTTACGAGATGTTTTTTGACGATGCGAAAATCGCGTCGCGCGAGCTGGATCTTGTTCTGACGGGGAAGGACTGCGGTCTGGAGGAAAGAGCGCCGATGTGCGGCGTTCCCTATCATGCGCTGGATCAGTACCTGAGCAAACTTGTTTCGAAGGGATACCGCGTTGCGATCGTTGAGCAGCTCGAGGATCCCGCAACGGCAAAAGGACTGGTGAAGCGGGACGTCATCCGGATCGTGACGCCGGGCACGGTTACGGAAGGCGGATACCTCCGGGACTCGGAGAACAACTATCTTGCATCCGTATATACGGCTTCCGACGGCTTCGGCGTCGCGTTTGCAGACGTGTCCACCGGCGAGATCTTCGCGACCGAGCTTCTGGGAGCGAAAGCGGACGAGCGCCTCCTTTCTGAGGCCGCCGCCTACAGTCCTTCCGAGGTCATATATACGTCCGGCATGCCGGACGACCTTCTGAACCGGCTGACCGGGAGATACCGCTCCCTGATGACGGTCGTTCCGGCAGAAGAAAGAAACGACCTGGCGTTTGCGTATCGTTCCAGCTTTCCGGAAAGCGCGGCGGAGAACTACGGGATGCTTGCCGTCGGCCAACTGCTGCTTCAGCTTGCAAAAACGCAGAAGACGGACCTTTCCTATCTGAAGGAGCCGGTTTTCTACGAATCGGACCATTTCCTCGGCATCGATCAGTTTTCGCGCCGGAATCTGGAATTGTGCGAGACGCTGCGGACGGGAGAACGGCGGGGAAGTCTGCTCGGAACCATCGACCGTACGAAAACGTCCGCCGGCGCAAGACTTTTGAAAAAATGGATCGAAAAACCGCTCACGAACTGCGTCGCCATCCGGTCGAGGCAGAAGGCCGTCCAGGCGCTGTTCGACGACACGATCCTGCGAAACGATCTGATGACGTCTCTGCGAAGCACCGTCGACATCGAACGTCTCACGACAAAACTTGTTTACGGGTCCGCGAACGCGCGAGACCTGAAAGCGCTGGAAAAAACGCTGAAACTGCTGCCGGCCGTGAAGGAAAAACTCGAAAGTCTGAAAGGAAAAAGCGGCCTGCTTGACGGCCTGAATGCGAGACTGCACGCGCTGGAGGAAGTCGCCTCCGCCATCGAAAAAACCATCGACGAAGATCCGGCGATGGTTACGAAAGAAGGCGGGATCATCAAGCCCGGCTGCAATGCGGCGGTCGACGAACTGCGTTCCATCATGCATGACGGGAAATCCTGGATCTCCCGCATCGAAGAGACGGAACGGGAGCGGACCGGCATCCGCACGCTGAAAGTCGGGTACAACCGCGTGTTCGGCTATTACATCGAAGTATCAAAGAGTTTCGTCTCCCAGGTCCCGGAAGACTATATCCGCCGGCAGACGCTGACGACGGGAGAACGCTACGTCACGCCAGAACTGAAGGATATGGAGGCGAAGGTCCTCGGAGCGAAAGACCGTGACTGCCAGCTGGAATACGAACTGTTTTCTGCCCTTCGCGATTACGTGCTCGAATCTGTCCGCGATCTGCAGGAAAGCGCGGAGGCCGTTGCCGAACTGGACGTTCTCTGCTCCTTCGCCGAAATGGCGCGGGAATCCGGCTATACATGCCCGGACGTCGACGTCTCCGACCGGATCGAGATCCGTGACGGACGTCATCCTGTTGTCGAAAAGCATCTCGACGGCGCCTATTTCGTCCCCAATGACTGTCAGCTCGACTGCGCTTCCAGCCGACTCCTGCTGATCACCGGTCCGAATATGGCCGGAAAATCCACATACATGCGGCAGATCGCGCTCATCGTCCTGCTTGCGCAGGTGGGATCGTTCGTCCCCGCATCGTCCGCGCGGATCGGCGTTGTGGATCATATTTTCACCAGGATCGGCGCATCGGATGATCTGGCGTCCGGCACGTCCACTTTCATGCTTGAAATGAACGAGGTCGCCGAGATCCTGAAAAACGCGACCAAGCGGAGTCTAATTATTTACGACGAGATCGGGCGCGGGACTTCGACATACGACGGCATGTCCATCGCTCGCGCCGTCGCGGAACACACCTGCGCCAAGGTCGGAGCGAAAACGCTCTTCGCCACGCATTATCACGAACTGACCGACCTGGAAGGGACAATCCCGGGCGTGATGAATTATCATATCGCCGCAAAGAAAAGAGGCAACGACATCATTTTCCTGAGGAAGATCATCCGCGGCGCCGCGGACGACAGCTACGGGATCGAGGTTGCCGCGCTCGCCGGCGTGCCGAACGCCGTGGTCGGGCGTGCGAAGCAGATCCTTGCGGAGCTGGAGGAAACGGCCGGGGCGGATCGTCCGAAACGTCCGTCGGGGGACAGCGGAGCGGACGAAGGAGAGATCTCCTTCGCGAACCTGTCTGCCGACGCAGCCGTGGAGAAGCTCCGGAGCACGGATCTGAACATGCTTTCTCCTTACGAGGCGATGACGATGCTGTTTGAATTGAAAAAGATGGTGGATTGATTATGGGTATCATCAATATTTTGGACGCGCAGACCGCGAATATGATCGCCGCAGGCGAAGTCGTGGACAGGCCGGCGTCCGCACTGAAGGAACTCCTCGAAAACGCGCTGGACGCCGGCGCGACCAGAATCTCCGTGGAGATCAAGGGAGGCGGCAGGGTTTTTCTGCGCGTGACGGACAACGGAAAAGGGTTCTACAGGGACGATATGCCGAAAGCATTGCTGCGGCACGCCACTTCAAAAATCAGTTCCGGTGAGGATCTGGATGCCGTCGGGACGTTCGGTTTCCGCGGAGAAGCGCTTGCCGCGATCAGTTCCGTATCGAGAATGGAGATCATTTCCCGCCAGCAGTCAGAAACGGTCGGGACCAGGCTGACATGCGACGAGAACGGCGTCGTTATGACGGATACCGGATGCCCGGAGGGAACTTCCGTCATCGTCCGCGATCTGTTTTACAACACGCCGGCGCGGCAGAAATTCCTGAAGCGGGACGCGACGGAGACTTC
>CACZRJ010000095.1 GCA_902783535.1 uncultured Ruminococcus sp.
CGTAAATGCGGCGGCTACATGGAATGAAGGCTATTGCACCTTATGCGGGGAGGTCTGTGGGGAACGCGGCGCAAGCCGTAACCCATGTCGCAAGGCATGGCTGAGCCCACAGAAGTCAGTCTGGGCCATAGTACCAGAGAAGTCGGTGAAAGCCGACGGAGGAAAGGGCCCGGCGGTTGCTGGAAATACAGCATGTCAGGAATTGGGCGTGTTGAAAGCAGTTGCTCATGAGAGGATGTCTGCCAGAGGATAGGTGAGTGACCGAAGGTATGGCAGAATCGCGGAGCGTTCCGATTTCCGACCAAACGTGCTGTCAAGTGCCAGCAACTGAACCGCCGCTTGCGGGACCGCATGAGCGGTGGTGTGGGAGGACGGGGGTTAGTCACCCCCCCCTACCCGATTTGCATCGTGCTTTAGCTGAATTCGGTACGGCACATTGAGATTTTTTGAAAAAAATACTTGATTTTATGGATCGAGTGTGGTAGTATGTTTCGTGCGCTTTGGAGAAGCGCAAATACACACACCGTTATGCGTCACGATTCGGGTGCGGCCGAAGCCGCTGAATAAGGACGTAAAATCCAAAAACGGTGGCGGGGAAAACCCGAGAAAAGGAGACACCATGTCAGTCGTATCCATGAAGCAGCTGCTCGAAGCCGGCGTCCATTTCGGACACCAGACGAGAAGATGGAACCCCAAGATGGCGGAATACATCTTCACCGAACGCAACGGGATCTACATCATTGACCTTCAGAAGACGGTCAAGAAGATCGAAGAAGCCTATATGTTCGTTCGCGACATCGCGGCCGAAGGCGGCAACATCCTGTTCGTCGGAACGAAAAAGCAGGCGCAGGACGCCATCAAGGAAGAGGCGCTCCGCTGCGAGCAGTACTATGTCAACACCCGCTGGCTCGGCGGAATGATGACCAACTTCAAGACCATCAAGAAGTCTATCGCAAAGCTGAACAATCTTCAGAAGATGTCTGAAGACGGAACGTTCGAGCTTCTTCCCAAAAAGGAAGTCGCCGTTCTCCAGAAGCAGACCTCCGATCTTGAGAAGAACCTCGGCGGCATCAAGAACATGAAGGGACTTCCTTCTGCGATTTTCGTCGTCGACCCCAAGAAAGAGCAGAATGCTGTTGACGAAGCGAGAAAACTCGGTATTCCGGTCATCGGCATCGTCGACACAAACTGCGATCCTGACGTCATCGATTACGTCATCCCCGGAAACGACGACGCGATCCGCGCGATCAAACTGATCGCTTCCGTTCTCGCGGACGCTGTGCTTGAAGGCAAACAGGGCGAACAGTTCACGGATTCTTCCGAAGAAGCTCCCGCTGCCGAAGCAGACGGCAATCCCGAAGCATAAAACAATACCGATTTGGAGGATTTGAGAAGATGGCAGAAATTTCCGCAAAAATGGTCATGGATCTGCGCAAGAAAACCGGCGCGGGCATGATGGAATGCAAAAAGGCTCTCGTTCAGTCTGAAGGCGATTTTGACGAAGCTGTTAAGATCCTTCGTGAAAAAGGCGTGGCTGTTGCCGCCAAGAAAGCGGAGCGCATCGCTGCTGAAGGCGTTGTTGACGTGATGAAGGAAGGCAACCTGACCGCGATCGTCGAAGTCAATGCCGAAACCGACTTTGTGGCGAAGAACGCTTCGTTCCGCGAATTCGTGCAGGGCATTCTCCGGACCATCCTTTCCAAGAAGCCGGCCAATGTCGAAGCGCTGCTCGCTCTTCCGTATGACGGTTCCGATCTTACAGTCGAAGCGACTCTGAAGGATAAGATTTTCACCATCGGCGAGAATATGTCCATCCGCCGCTTTGAACTGATCGAAGGCGTTACCGGTTCCTACATCCACGGCGGCGGAGCCGCCGGATGCGTGGCGAAATTCTGCTGCGAAAACGGCGTTGAAAACAACCCCGCATTCCCGGAATTCGCTAAGAATATCTGCATGCAGATCGTCGCAATGACACCGTCCTATGTCTGCCGCAACTGCGTTCCGGAGTCTGTGCTCGCAAATGAGAAAGAAATCGCGCTGACGCAGATCAACAACGATCCTGTTCGTTCTCAGAAACCCGACGCCATCAAAGAAAAGATGGTCGAGGGCAGCCTGAAGAAGTTCTACGAGAATGCATGTCTGCTTGACCAGGGCTATGTCAAGGACGATAAGCAGACGGTTGCTCAGTATATTGAGCAGACCGGAAAAGAGCTCGGCGGAAAGATCTCTGTCGACCTGTTTGTCAAGTATGAACGCGGCGAAGGCATCGAAAAGAAGGAAGATGACTTTGCAGGCGAAATCGAGCGTCTCGTAAAAGGCTAAGCACTGATTGTCAAAAAATGGAAGAGGCTGTGACTGCAGTCTCTTTCTTTTTGCGCGTACCGCCTGGGAAACTAAAAAGGACAGAAGCATGAAAGCTCCTGCCCTTCTTTTGTTCGTTATATCGTCTGTCTTTCTTGAAACCGACCGATCGTCAAATCGTTTTCAGGACGATGCGCTTCAGCATCAGATAGTCGTTGGACCTGACGGAGCCGTCTCCGGTGATGTCGCAGCGTCCGCGGATATCATCCGTCGCCTCCGCAGTCTTCAGGATAATGCGCTTGAGCAGCTGATAATCGGAAGCGTTCACCTTTCCGTCGCCGTTGACGTCGCCGAGCGCAAATTCCTGATGCGGATCGGCCACGTTCACGTAAACCAGGACAGGCTGCGTATAAAGTGTGTATTTGCTTCCGTTCGGGAGGTTCGTCTGATATGAGAACATGATGGAAGCCGTTCCGTCCTTCAGGGCGGTGATCTTTCCGTTCTCATAGGAGATGACGCCGTCGTTGTCGAGGATCATGACGTTCGTCTTGGTATCTTTCGTCACGTCCATCTTTTTGCGCAGGTAGGTCTCAGCGCTGACCGTCAGACTGGCCGTGCCGTTGCTGCGCAGGTGAATGCGGTTCTGGTTCGGAAGCAGCGTCTTCACGGTGTTGTTCAGATACGCGATCTTGTTCGTCGTCATTCCGTTCATACCGGCAAGGAAGTTGGCGCATACGGAGGAAGCGGTGCCGCTGTCGTAAGTCCAGCTCCAGAGCGTTACGCCGCGGTCATTCGCGTCGCGGAGGAACTCCGGTGTGATGTTGCCGAAGTTGATGGCCATCGTCGAATGATAGTTCAGACAGTTGTTCTGCTGCTTATAGTAGCTGTTCAGCGTACCGACTGTGTCGGAGGGATCGATGCCGTCCGGCGCCGAGAGCAGGTATCCTGTTGTGACGTCCATGTATTTCTTTGCGTTCAGCAGCTGCGTTGCATTGAAGCTGATATATACGACCTGCTTTTCCATTTTGAATTCTTTGATGAGGTCGGAAGTTTTCTTCGTCAGGTTCGCTTCGCCGGATTTGATCTCGCAAAGGATCTTGATGTCCTTGCCCTTGCACAGCTCCAGCAGTTCGCGGAAAGTCGGGAATGTTTCGTCCGAGAGCGTTCCGTTCGTGTTTTTCAGTTTGAATTTCTGGATCTCGGCGAGCGTCAGATTGGCCACGTTGCCGGTGCCGTTGGAAGTTCTGTCCAGCGTTCCGTCATGCAGAATGACGACTTCGCCGTCTTTCGTCAGATAGACGTCCGTTTCAATGCAGTCTGCGCCGTTCTCCAGGGCACTTCTGTATGCGCTCAGCGAGTTCTCGGGGTAAGTCACGAAATTGCCGCGGTGCGCCGTCCAGACGGGTGTACGGGTCACTGCGTTCGTTTCTTTGATCAGCGTTTTCTGCGCTTCGTTGATTCCTGCCCAGTTTCCGGATACGACTGCGTTCGCTCCTGACGTCAGAAGCCAGGCAAGTTCCGTATCTGTTTCCGGGTTCTCCTGGAAGGCCCAGACGGCCAGTTCGTATTCCTGCAGTTCAGCCACATTCTGCTTCGTTGCGAGGTAGTCGGGCAGCAGAACGGCCTGCGCATATGCTCCGGCAGCCTCGATATAAAGATCGAACACGCTTCTGACGGATTTCAGATCGGTCTTGTCAAGGACGCCACGTATGGCTGTTTTATCCTTGGTGCGCGCATATTTCACGATCTCTGCGTTTCCGACGACGACGGCCTCCGGGACCCCTGAGGACTGCAATGCTGAATTCAGCGCATCGACTTCCGTTTTTGCCGTCATCCGGAATTCGGGAATCATGTTCGCATCTGCGCATTGCTTCAGGATCGACTCGATCTCGTCCTTCGTCATGCCGCCGTCCTTCTGACCGACGAGAACCGCAACGGGTCTCGAACTGCCGGTGAGATCGGCTTTCTTTGAGGACAGCTCTTCAAATTTGACATACGCGTGATTGGAAACGTAGTTGAGAATGTTGGATTCCGTGCGATTCACGCTGGTATCGATCAGCTGGGGCTTTTCCGGCGGACGCTCGGGCTTTTCAAGCAGAAGCGTCACTTTGACGTTGTCGAAATTCGCGACGCCGTAGTTGCTGGTCAGACCGGCGTATCCGGTATCGTGCGCGCCTGCGTTCGACGTGATGAAAACGTTTTCATTGTCGAACAGATATTGCACGACGTTGTCATAGCACTCGATCCTCAGTGTGTGCGGCTGCACCATGGTCATCTTTTTGCTGACAGTCGTGATGACGTTCCACGCATCGCTGGTCGTGCGTTCTGCGAATTCGATGGTGTTGCTCGTCGTGTTGTTTCTTACGCACATATGGTAGTAGGGATAATACCAATTATTGCCGTCCTTGACGTTGTCTTTGCAGTGATAGACAATGGAGCACCAGCGGGCGCCGTCCGTGCAGTCCGTCTGCGTTGCGACTGCTTCGACGGCATAACCGCTGAAGTCGCCAATGAACGTAGGCAGTATTGCGCGAGCATAGCCATCACTTTTGGAACCCAGATGCAGTTGACTATCGGAAACCGTGGCACTTGTTTCTGTGTACTTTTTATCGGTATGGAAAAAAACCCAACCTTCATCGAGCAAATCCTGTTTCGTACAGCTGAAATCGTTTTCGTAAAGGACATATTCCGATTCCGATGATTCCTTCGCAACGACATAGACCGTCTTTTCGGAACTGCCAGATTTGGCAACGAATTTCGTCACGCCTTTTTTGTCAGGCGTAAAGTTTGTCACCTGCGCGCCGTCTCTGGACCATGTCAGGGATGACGCGGGTACGACTGCAGCACCGATTTCAACAGAATAGTCCGCAAAGTCGATTTTTTCTCCGACATCGGCGAGAATCGCGGGATTGCGCGCGGGAACGGTGATGTCCGTCTTTGCCTCTGCTTTAAAAGAAAGCGAGGGCATTACGGACATGACGACCGTCAGCGCTAGTGCAGCACCGAGCAGCATCGCCAGTATTCTTTTCTTGCTCATCTGAAGTCCTCCTCGTGAATGGAATATTTATTCAATTTTGTTTACGAAGCATATCGATCGCATCAGCGGGGACGAGTTTGCACTCGTTCAGCGC
>CACZRJ010000096.1 GCA_902783535.1 uncultured Ruminococcus sp.
AACTCGGGTATGAAGTGAAGTGCGTCGCTTCGACGAAAGACGTGAATTTCATCCGCGTTCCCGAGATCGACAGATCGTCTCTCGACGCGGACGCCGCCTATCTGCACATCTGCCTCAACAATACGATCTACGGAACGAAATATCCGTCCGTCCCGGACACTGGGGATCTCCCGCTCGTTGCGGACCTGTCCTCGTGCATTCTGTCCGAGCCGTTCGACGTGAAGAAATTCGGCGTCATATACGCCGGCGCGCAGAAGAACATGGCGCCCGCCGGACTGACGGTCGTGATCGTCCGGAAGGATCTGCTCGGACACGCCGAGGAGAAGATGCCGACCATGCTCGACTGGACGGTCATGGCGGAGAACCGCTCCATGTACAACACGCCGCCCTGCTACTGCATCTATGTAGCCGGTCTTGTCTATGACTATCTGCTGGAGAACGGCGGTCTGGAAGCCGCTGCGGAACGGAACAGGAAGAAAGCCGGCCTGCTCTACGGATATCTCGACAGCCAGTCCTACTATCTGGCGCCCGTGGAGAAGGCATCCAGATCCATGATGAACGTCACTTTCGTCACCGGAGACGCGGATCTTGACAAGAAGTTCGCCTCCGAGGCCGCGGGAGCCGGACTCCGCAATCTCAAGGGACACCGTTCCGTCGGCGGCATGCGCGCGTCCATCTACAACGCGATGCCGTACGAAGGCGTCGAAAAACTGGTCTCTTTCATGGACGCTTTCGCAAAAGCGAATCCGAAAGGCTGAAAGGGACTCAGGAAACCGGAAAGGAGAAGAGAATGAAAATACTTCTGAAGAACAACATCGCCGAGATCGGGCTTTCCCGTTTTCCCGCCGCATATTCGGTCGGAAAGGACGTCGAACGCCCGGACGGGATCATGGTCCGCTCCGCGGACATGCATAACGAAACCTTCGGTCCGGAACTGAAGGCGATCGCCCGCGCGGGCGCAGGCGTCAACAACATCCCGGTCTCCGAATGCACGGACGCGGGGATCGTCGTCTTCAATACGCCCGGCGCAAACGCAAACGGCGTGAAGGAGCTGGTCCTCTGCGCGCTCCTGCTCTCTTCCCGCGGCGTCCTGCAGGGCAGCCGCTGGCTGGAAAGCGTATCTTCGGACAACCTTTCCGAAGAAGTGGAAAAAGGGAAGAAACAGTTCGCGGGGACCGAGATCAAGGGCAAAACGCTCGGCGTGATCGGACTCGGCGCCATCGGCGGCATGGTCGCGAACGACGCCGTCCATCTCGGCATGGACGTCATCGGCTACGACCCGTTCCTGTCCGTTGAAGGGGCATGGAATCTGAGCAGACACATCCGCCACGCGGCGAGCCACGACGAAGTTTACGCGAACGCGGACTACCTGACCATTCACGTGCCGTCCACCGATTCCACCCGGAACATGATCAATGCCGAGTCGATCGCGAAAATGAAGGACGGCGTGCGTATCCTGAACTTCGCGCGGGGCGACCTGGTCAACGCATCCGATTTGAAAGAAGCGCTGGAATGCGGAAAGGTCGCGTCCTACGCGACGGACTTCCCGTCCAAGGAACTGCTGCTGATGCCGAACGTCATTTCCGTTCCCCATCTCGGCGCTTCGACGGACGTTTCCGAAGACAACTGCGCCGTCATGGCCGCGGACGAGCTGACAGACTATCTCGAAAACGGAAACATCCGCAACAGCGTGAACTATCCGTCCGTATTCATGGCCAGAAGCGGAGACACCCGGATCTGCATCCTGAACGACAACATTCCCGACGTCATCAGCAGCATCACGTCCGTCCTGTCGTCCAGCGGAGTGAACATCGAGAACCTGACGAACAAGTCCAAAGCGAACGTCGCATATACCGTCGTGGACATCTCGGGCAGCCTTCCCGAGAGCGCCTGCGAAAAACTGAACCAGGTCCGCGGCGTCCGCAGAGTCCGCGTGATATGAGCGAACGATTATCGTTTACCTGTCTGAAGCCGTCCGAGATCCTGCTACCCGGTCCTTCCGTGCCGCCGGAGACCTGGGCGGTCATCGCATGCGATCAGTACACGTCGCGTCCGGACTACTGGGAAAGGGTCGCGAAGCAGGTCGGAAATAAGCCGTCCGCGCTGCATATGATCCTTCCCGAAGCCTTCCTCGGACGTAAGGACGCGCGGGCAAAAGCGGAAAAGATCCCGCAATATATGCGAAAGGTCCTGAAGGAAGGCCTGCTCCGCGGACCGGCGGAAGAACATCTGCCGGCCGGATTCGTTCTGACGGAACGGACGACGTTTTCCGGCGTCCGGACGGGTCTTGTCGCCGCGCTGGATCTGGAAGCCTACGATTACGAAAAGGACACGCTCCCCGTCCGCGCGACGGAGAAAACGGTCCCGGAACGCGTTCCGCCGCGCGTGAAGATCCGGTCGGACGCCGTCCTCGAACTGCCGCACATCCTGCTGTTGGCGGACGACCCCGGACGGACATTGCTGGAACCGCTGCGTGAAAGACTGCTTTCGCGGAGAGAGAAGCCCGAATACGACTTTGAACTGATGGAAAACGGAGGGCATCTCCGCGGCTGGCGCGTCTGGACGGAAGAAGACATGCGCTTTCTTTCTTCTTCGCTCGCAATG
>CACZRJ010000097.1 GCA_902783535.1 uncultured Ruminococcus sp.
GCCGGTGGCGGGGGTCGAACCCGCACGTCCTTGCGGACACGAGATTTTGAGTCTCGCACGTCTGCCAATTCCATCACACCGGCAAATGAATCCGGCCGTCAAAAACGACCGTATTCGCATTATATCCGAAGTCAGCGTCTCTGTCAATCTTTTTTTCTGAAATCCGCTTTCTCCGGCGCCAGATATCCGCTCCGCGCACGGACGCCGAACCGTTTTTCCAACTGATGCATCTGCGCGTCCGTAATGGTCTGGCGAATCGGAAGATGAGCGGTTTTCAAATAAATCTCCGCGGCCTTTTCCGCCGTTTCGATCAGGCCGAAGCACTCGTCCAGCGTCCGGCCGGCGCCGTAGATCCCGTGCTGTGCCCAGACGACGAGCCTCGCCGTCTTCATTTTTTCGGCAGTCGCCTGTCCGATCTCGTTCGTTCCACACAGCATCCACGGAAGCACGTTGACGCCGTCGGGAAATACGACGACGCATTCCGTCGACATCTGCCAGAGCGTTCTGGTGAACAAGCGCTCGTCCAGATCGTGAACGTAAGTCATCGCGAGCAGATTCGTCGGATGACAATGCATCACAACGCGGTGCAGCGGGTCGATGCCGATCCTGGCTGCGTGGCTCATCATATGCGCGGGAAACTCCGATGTGAAGCTTCCGCCGTCGGAGAACCCCCAGAGGAGCTCCGCATTGCGCCCGCCGTCCGATAGTCTGACGATTCCGACGTTCGATTCCGGATCGTCAAGCATATTCTTGAAATACTTTCCGGTCCCGGTCACGAGAAACGTCTTCCCTTCCAGTACGGGAGCTGAAAATCCGGTCGGCATCCGGCGGATCGGACCCTGATCGGGCCGAAACGCATCCAGCTCGTTTCCGTCCAGCAGCATGCTGATGTTTCCGCCGTTTCGCTCGTCCCAGCCGTGTCTGTACATCTCGTCGGCGATCTGTACGAATTCCTTCAGGAACCGGGCATCGAGTATGTTGCTCATGTTCTGCACCTCAAAACCGTTTCTTCGTAATTTCGGATCTCGGAAATCCATTCGCCGTCTGCGGGTACGCCGCACCGCCTGCAGTATTCGTTCCAGACGTCTCCGAACGGCATCGTCTTCATTTCTTCCTGCCGCACAAGCAGTTCCGTAAATCTTCCTTCGTCCTGCAGCCGTCTGAACTCGTCTGACGGCGTCAGCAGCGCGTAGAGAAGCGCCTTCTGGACATTTCTGTACCCTGTGACCCAGGCCGCGATCCGGTTGATGCTTGCGTCAAAATAGTCGAGCGCGATATGCACTTTTCCGTCAAGGCCGCCGCATCTGACGATCTCCTTGCAGATTTCCTTCGTCTCGTCGTCAAACAGAACCACGTGATCGCTGTCCCAACGGACAGGACGCGTCAGATGAAGAGCGATCTCCGGGAAAAACAGCAGAAGCGACGAGATCTTGTCGGACACGACTTCCGTCGGGTGATAGTGGCCGTTGTCCATCAGAGGAATGCACTTTCCCGGCCGGGACGCCGCGAACGACAGGGCGAACTCGGCACTGCCTGCAGTATATGATTCCACGCCGATGCCGAAGACCTTGGACTCTACGCATGGCTTGACCTGATTAAAATCGAAAGGCTCGGACAGGATTTCATCGAGACTGTCGCGGTACCTTTTCCTCGGCCCGAAACGGTCCGAAGGATTGTCCTTCAGCCCGTCCCCCGTCCAGATGTTCATGATGCAGGGCTCTCCGAGCGATTCCGCAAGGTAAGAGGAAATACGGATGCACGCTTTCCCGTGTTCGATCCAGAATCTGCGGGTATCCTCATGCGGAGAAGATAATGTCAGCGGATCGCATTTCGGATGTGAAAAGAAGGTCGGATTGAAATCGCAGCCGAGGCCTCGATCTCTGCAGAACCGGACCCATTTTTCGAAATGCTCCGGTTCCAGCCTGTCCCTGTCCGCCCAACGGCCTTTTTCGAAAACAGCGTAAGAAGCGTGAAGGTTCATTTTCGGCCTGCCGGGGATCAGTTTCAGGACCTCGTCCAGGTCATTCATCAGCTCCTCCGGCGTGCGGGCGCGTCCGGGATAATTCCCGGTCGTCTGGATCCCGCCCGTCAGCGGCTTGTCCGGGTCCGTATCAAATCCGCGGACGTCATCTCCCTGCCAGCAATGCAGAGAGACGGAGACCGTTCTCAGTTTTGCGATCGCAGCTTCCGTGTCCACTCCGTTTGATTTGTATTTGTCTTTCGCATTCAAGTAAGACATGATTTTCCTCCGCGCATCTGAATTTTCAAGTTTCCGATCGCCGTCATTTCCTTCGGGATCGCGATGACTTTCTTTCCGGTGATATCCGAAGTCAGGCGGTTCAGGAATCCGTTCTTCGCGCCTCCGCCGACGATGTAGATACCGTCATACGACCTGCCGGTATTATTTTCAAGTTCTTCCAGAGCCTCTCTGTAACTTGACGCAAGCGACCGGAATGCGCATCTGAAATAGTCAGCGGGCGATTCGGGAACGCAACCGAGGCTTTCTTCAAACGCAGCTTTCATGCTCTCCGGCGCGAGAAAGCGGCTGTCGTTCACCGGGACCGTTCTGTCGAAACCGCTGCCTTCCGCCTCGGCGGTTATCCGGTCAAAAGGCATGTCCGGGCAGAGTTCCTCGCGAAGCCGGTTGACGACCCACATGCCCATGATGTTTTTCTGGTAGCGGTTGTATCCGACGCCCCCTTCGTTCGACCAGTTTCCTGATTCGGACGCAGAATCGGTCAGCGGCTTATCAGTTTTCACTCCAAGCAGGCTCCAAGTCCCGGAAGAAATATACGGAAGGTTCTCAGCCATATCGATCCCTTCGACAGCGCTTCCCGTATCATGCGTCGCGCAAAGTGTAACGGGGATGCCTTTGTAGTCGCCGATAACGGATCCAGGCCTTTGCAGCGGATGAAAGAGATGCGCGGGAAGGCCGAGCGCTTTAATCAGTTCGGCATCATATTCTCCGGTGTCTGCGCTGACAAGGCTGGTCGTGGTTGCGTTCGTGTATTCATGCGAAAAGGATCCGCAGAGTTTGAACATGAGATATTCCGGGATCATCAGAAAATCCGTGACATTCTTCAGACGTTCGGCAAGACTGTCTGCGAACAGCTGATAGATCGAATTGAACGGCTGGAACTGCGTTCCCGTTCTGCGGTAGAGTTCATGAAACGGAACAAGTTCGTGCAGAAGCGGAATGACGGCGTTCGTACGGTCGTTACGGTAAGCGAAGCACGGACCGGCTTCCGTGTCTCCGTTCATCAACACATAGTCGACCCCCCAGGTGTCGATGGAAAGTCCGGCAAGTCTGACTGCTTCAGTCTGTGCGGCGTCGATTCCCTCTTTCACATGCATCAGAAGCCGTTCGAGATCCCACACAAGTCCGTCCGGAGAAGGAATCATTCCGTTCGGAAAGCGATATATTTCTTTCGTACAAAGCTGTCCGTCCTCCAGCCATCCGAGGATGTGTCTTCCTGAGGACGCTCCGATGTCAATCGCGAGATAGCATGAGTTTCGCATTCTACCCTCCCGAATGGAGATTTACGACTCTTGGCGGCACCATAAAACTGCACATTTCACTTCAAATTATACTATACCACTATTCTTTGAAAAAAGCAAGAAAAATGAACACGAGTTTGAACATATTCTTTGTGCAGAAAAATAAAAAAATAGTCTTGACAACAAAGAAAAAGTATGTTATTTATAATCATGTGCCTCGGGAAACCGGAGCATTTCATATCATTTGCGGGCATGGCGGAATTGGCAGACGCGCTAGATTCAGGTAATGTCCCCTTGTTGAAAAGTTTA
>CACZRJ010000098.1 GCA_902783535.1 uncultured Ruminococcus sp.
CAGGTGGAGGGGAAGGCATCCGAGCCTGTCCCTGTTCGCGGTCGGCGGAAACGCCGTCGTAAGCATTTCCGGAGCGCTTTACGAAGGCAAAAAAATCACGCTGGAGCCGTCCTTCCCGCTCGGCGTAAGCAACCGGCCGGAGAGCGGATGCGAAGTGGCCGTGCACGAAGGACGCGTCCTTCTGGTCCTCGAACCCGGAATGCCTGTCAGGCGTCCCGGAACGCTCTTCCGCGCGGTCGGAATGTGAACAAACAGTAAAATCGCGCCCGAAACCGGGAAATTCGCGAGAATTTCTCTCTGAAAAAGCAAAAAAATGCTTGCATTTTCCGTTTTTGTGTGATAACATCAGTTGTTGATTTGCGGGAACGGTCCTCTGCAGCTCTGCACGAACGTTCCGAAATAACTATAATTCATATAGGAGGAAGAGCAGAGATGACTGCATTGGAGGCTTTTGCAAGCCAGCAGCTGAAATCTGAAGTTCCCCAGTTCTGCATCGGCGACACCGTCAAGGTGCACCAGCGGATCAAAGAGGGAAGCAGAGAAAGAACGCAGATTTTCGAAGGAACCGTGACCGCGAAAAAGGGCGGCGGGATCTCCGAAACATTTACCGTCAGACGCGTCTCTTTCGGTGTCGGTACCGAGAAGACGTTCCCGCTGCACTCTCCCAATGTCCAGAAGGTGGAAGTGGTTCGCGCCGGTAAGGTCCGCAGAGCCAAACTCTATTACCTGCGTGACAGAGTGGGCAAGAGCGCAAAGGTAAAGGAAAAAATCTGACTTTTGATGCAAAAGCACCTCTGCACGAGGTGCTTTTCTTCAACCGGAAGAAATCGTGAAAAGTGGCGAACCGGCCGGTACCGGCCGTTTCCCCGTGAATGAGGTTGTGCGATGGAAGACAACGACAGCAAAATCGTGAAGGACGAGCTTGCCGGCGACGCCGGCAGCGACACCGAAAACATGAACGGCAATCCCGGAACGGATCCGGAATCTCCGGAAACGGCACCGGAAGAGCAGAACGCTCCGGCCGCGGAGGAACCGGTCGAGGCCGAAGAGGTGAACACGGACGGCGGAAAGAACAAGGCCCGCGTTTCGAAGCACGTCAAGGGCGCTTACGACTACGTGGAGACTTTCTGCGCGGCGCTCGCCGTTCTCCTCGTCGTTTTCCTTTTCATCTTCCGCTACACCGCGGTCGAGGGAGATTCGATGCTTCCGACGCTGCACGGGGGAGAATCCTCGAATCACGCGGACAGACTGATCATTTCCGATCTTTTCTATACCCCGAAGACCGGCGACATCGTCGTCGTGATGACGAACGCGTCCGACTATCCGCTCATCAAGAGGGTCATCGCCACGGAAGGCCAGACCGTGCGGATCAACTTCAACACCTGGGAAGTGACCGTCGACGGCGTGACGCTCGACGAGACGTATATCAAGAAGATCGAGAACGCGCCGATGGCGAGCGGGAACATGCGGTCGATGTACGGGATCGACGCGAACGGCGTCTGTGAGTTCACGGTGTCCAAGGGAAAGGTTTTCGTCATGGGCGACAACCGGAACAATTCCAAGGACAGCCGTTATCAGGGCGTCGGCGAGCAGGACGTCGACCATATTCTGGGACGCGTCATCCTGCGGCTGTATCCGTTCTCCGAATTCGGAAAACCCGCCGGAACCTGAGAAGTCATGGAAAACGAGATCAAGACGAAGATCAACTGGTATCCCGGCCACATGGCCAGGGCGAAGCGAAAGATCCAGGAAGCGCTTCCGCTGGTGGACATGGTGATCGAGCTGCTGGACGCCAGAGCCCCGCTGTCGAGCAGGAATCCGTCTTTTTCGGAACTGTTCTCCCGGAAGCCCTGTCTGACGCTTCTGACGAAGTGCTCCCTGTCGGACCCGAAGGCCGTGAACCGCTACGTGAATCTTCTGAAGCGGGACATGGACCTGCTGGTGCCGATCGACTGCAAAACGGGGACGGGGATCAAAAACGTCGCGCCCGCGATCCGGACGCTGATGGCGGAGAAGATCGAGCGGGATGAGAAGAAGGGCATCAAAAGACCCGTGCGCGCGATGATCGTCGGGATCACGAACGTCGGGAAGTCCACCTTCATCAACACGCTCGCGAAGAACAGACGCGCGAAGGCCGAGGACCGGCCCGGCGTCACGCGGAAGAACCAGTGGTTCACCGTTCCGGAGCTCGGCATCGAGCTGCTGGACACCCCGGGACTGCTTTGGCACAGATTCGACGACCAGGACGTCGCGCGGAAGCTGGCCATGCTCGGGTCCATCAACGACGAGATCCTAGATCAGACGGAGCTGACGTGCGATCTGCTGGCCATTCTCCGCAGAAAATATCCGGAACTCCTGAAAGAACGCTACAGAGCCGAATGGACGGAAGACGATTCCGACTACGACCTCTTTCAGATCATCGGCCGGAAGCGCGGATTCCTCCGCTCCGGCGGAGAGATCGACGAGGACCGCACGGCGGCCGTCGTCATGGACGAATTCCGCGCGGGAAAAATCGGCAGGATCTGCCTGGACGACTGATGCTTATGGACTGGACAAAAGAAAATTCATTCCGCAAAAGCGACGGCTGCGTCGTTTGCGGATGCGATGAAGCCGGACGCGGCCCCCTGGCCGGTCCCGTTTATGCCGCCGCGGTGATCCTGCCGCGGTCTTTTTCCCTGGAAGGACTGGACGATTCGAAAAAGCTGACCGCGGCGCGCAGAGACCGGATGTTCGACCGGATCTGCGAAGAGGCGGACGCCTGGTGCGTCGCCCGCGCCGAAGTGGAGGAGATCGAATCGATGAACATCCTGAACGCCGCGCTGCTTGCGATGCGGCGCGCTGTCGAGGGGCTGAAGATCTTTCCGGACGCCGCGCTGATCGACGG
>CACZRJ010000099.1 GCA_902783535.1 uncultured Ruminococcus sp.
CCGCGCCGGCGGAAACGCCTTCGGGACCGGAGGAAAGCGCCTGACGGCCGCGCGATACGCCCGGCGTTTCCGGAAACGCGTCCCGTCACCGGCCGGGAAACGTTTTCTGCGGCACGGAAAGACAAAGACATCCATCGGCCCGAAGGATGCCTTTTCCTTTTTTCAGATTGCAAAAGCCGACAAAAAAAGAGCTGTTGGCTCTTTTTCTGCTCCCGAGAAATAACCCGACTTATCTGATTATAATAAGCGATTATTGAGCGTTTCTCTTCGCCGCGAAGCATTCGCTGCAAAGAACCGGTCTGTCAGTCGTGGGCTGGAAGGGAACTCTCGCTACCTTGCCGCACTCTGCGCAAACGGTCTCAAACATCTCTCTGGGCTGTCTTGCAGCGTTCTTGCGAGCGTCTCTGCAAGCTTTGCATCTCTGCGGTTCGTTCTGGAAGCCTTTTTCCGCATAGAATTCCTGTTCGCCGGCGGTGAACACGAACTCGTTGCCGCAGTCTTTGCAAACCAAAGTCTTGTCTTCGTACATGTGCTTACTCCTTGTTAGATTTTTGTATAACCCGCCTCCCGCCTTGTTGCGGGAAGGAATTACCTTGTTTTTGTTTTCCCGTCGCGGAACGGGGCTCAGATTCCTGGGATCTTCTCGTCCTCCAGGAGGGTCTGGAGCTTTCTTCGAATGCGGAACAGCGCGTTCGAGATGCTTTTTTCGTCGCGGTCGAGCAGCGCGCCGATCTGCGCGCAGTCCATTTTTGCGAGATAGCAGCTGAAGACGCGCTTCTCGTATTCGGACAATGCCGACAAAATTTTCTTGTAGAGGTAAAAAGTGCTTTCCCGATCAATCAGGACGGATTCCGGAGACGCGCCTGAGGGTGCATTTTCATCCGCGAGGTCCAGTGAAACAAGGTTTTGCTCCGCGTGCTTCTTTTCTCTTTTCAGCGCGCTGACCAGGGCATTTCTGATACAGGAGGAAGCATAGGATGTAAACCGGACGCCCATCTCTTCGTCGAACGTGCGTACGGCGCGCAGCAAGGCGATCAGCGATTCCTGCATATAATCGTCCTCGTCGCTTCCGTTCCCGACGCCCAGACGGTTCATATGCCAGTAAATCAGTTTGCGGCATCTGTCGGCCAGCTCCGCGAAAGCGGCGTCGTTTCCGGCCTGCGCCAGTCTGACGAGTTCTGAATTCTCCATCGACGTCACAGGCTTCGCGACACTCTTCGCGGCCGGCGTTGTCCTATTTTTCAACAACAGCACCGCCTCTTGTCCCGTATAGGGGAGATTATACACATTATTTTCATTTTGTCAACAATTTTTTCAAAAACATAGCGCGCGTATGCGCAAAGGCACTGCCGAAGGTCATTTTTCCCCGGTGATCTTCCGGAGCAGCTCCTCCGCGCGGTCCGCGTCGGACGCGCCGACCGGCTTTCCGCTGCCGTATCTCGCGGCGATATAGAGTTCGCGCAGTTCCTCTTCGCTGTCTTTTTCTCCGGTGGCCGGGGAGGCCGTCAGAACGTCCTGCGAGGTGTCTCCGGGACGGATGGTCTGGCCGTTCCGCTCCAGGTAGCGCAGATATTCGGTATAGGCGGCGCGGATCCGCTTTTCGGGAGTGGCCCCGCCTTTCCTTCCGCGGCGTCCGCGGACATCTTCCCTTTTTTCTCCGTCCGCTTCGTTTTCGCCGGCCATCAGCATGCGGTTCCGCTTCCGGACGATCACGACGACGATGACCAGGATCAGAATGAGCGCGACCGCGGCGATGATCCCCCAGACGTAGGGCGGGATGCCTCCGGCCTTTTCGGTCCATTCGCCGGCTTCGGAGGACGAATTGCTGATCGTGGCTTCATATTCGCCGCTCCCGGTGTCGAGGGCGACGTGGCCGTAGACGTAGTCCGTCCCCGCGCCCTGCATGACGTAGGACACGTCGGCCGGGGGAAAATAGTATTCCGACTTCTGCCAGAGCGTGGGAAGCCATTTCAGGAAATTGTAGATGCCGAAGAAGAACAGGCCGGCCAAAGCGGACAGCCCGGCGCCGATCCCGAGCGGCAGAAGCAGATTCATCGCGTTGTAGGCGCTCCATCCCGCATTCTCCGTGTCTCCGCGCCGGAGCAGACGGAGCGAAAAGATCCCGGAAAGGACCGCGGCGGCTGCGAAGCCGACGCCGCCCGGATGGCCGAGACCGGACGCGAGCAGGATCGAAGCGACGAACGAGGCGATCGCGATGACCGCGAACTCCCGCCGGTAGACCCAGTACGGGATCCCGTATTTCCCGACCGTGAAACGGACGGCGGCGTAGATCCAGCAGACGGCCATGACGATCGGAACGTCGAGGCGCGACGAGGCGACTGCGATCAGCAGAAGCGCCGCGGGCAGGCAGCAGAGCAGCCGGAAAACGGCTTTCTGAAGGAAGGAGGCAACGATGCCGCAGACCAGGACCGCGGCGGCGAACGCCGCGAACAGCCAGATGGTCGTTCCGGCAGGAATGAAAAAGCAGTAAAGAACGAGCGCCAGACAGATCTCTCCCGTTACACGCGGGGCGATCGCGTATTTCATACGGTTTTCCTCCTTCCGCTGAACGAAACGATCTGATGCTCGCTGTACGCCTGGAGCTTCTGCAGCTGGGCGTCGGGCGTTTCGTCCGTGATGACGATGTAGGTTCGGTTCGGCTTTCCCTCGCGGATGCAGCGGTCGACGAGCGAAGCGAACGGCGTCAGGCAGGCGAGCCTGCTCAGGCCGAGCGAACGCAGGATGGGAAACAGGTGGCTGCGGCCGATGCCCTCAGGCATGTCCCACAGGTCGCCGTTGCTCCGGAAAACGTAGGGGATCTTCCGGGATTCCAGTTTTTCGCAGACGGAGCGGGTGATGTTCAGGCAGGTTTCCAGCGCTTCCGCGTTCCCGCCCTCCATGTTGAGCAGAACGGCGACGTCCGTGTCGGACGTGTGGTCCTGCTGCTTCACGGTCAGGCGTCCGGTCTTCGCGGTCTGCCGCCAGGAGATCTGCTTCATCGGCTCCCGTCCGGTATAGTCGCGGTATCCCGTGATCAGGCACGGGTCTTCGTGAATGAACCTGCGGACGGAAACGTCGCCGAGGATCCCGCCGTACGGATTGAATTCGGGTTCCTCCTCCCAGTTGTGCGCCGTGCAGACGACGCGTTCCTCGCCCTCCGCCGTGCGCAGGGAGGTTTTGATGCCGAGATAGTCCCCGGTCTCGACATAATACGCGCCGAACGTATGCAGTCCTCTGCGGCTGACCCGGAAGCTCACCCGGCCGGTGCAGCTCTGGTGAGGCATCAGGTTCATCCTCTGCTTCACGTGCGTGCCGGTGATGTCCTTACGAACCGTCCACTTCTGGCGCCCCTCCTCCGGCGGCAGGACGTCGAAGTCGCCGCCGAAATGGATCGAGATGCATACGTAGAACAGCGGGAGAAACGAATTGTTCGTGACCGTATACCGCATCGTGATCTCCTCGCCGGGCGCGCAGAGACGCAGATCCGTCTCAAGATGCGCGCTGACGGCCTTCTTCGAAATGCGCAGACTGAGAAGCTCGATCACGCCGAAGAGGATGATCACGCCGAAGATCAGAGCCCAGATCATGGCCGGTCGAGCGGGACCGGCAGTTCGTCGAGGATGCGGCGAACGTATGTGGAGGCGTCGAGATGGCTGCTGCCCGCAAGCACGATGCGGTGCGGAAGCACGGTCAGCGATTCCGCCTTCACGTCTTCCGGGATCACGTAGTCGCGCCCGCTGACCGCCGCGCGGATCTGGGAGGCGCGGTAGAGCGCCAGCGCGCCGCGCGTGCTGACGCCGAGCGTGACGAGGTCGTCCTTCCGCGTGCGGGCGACGATGTCCATCACGTATTCAGCGATCTCGTCCGTCACGCGGACTTCGGAAAAGCTCTTTTGCAGTTCGGAAAGTTCCTCCGGCGTCACGACGGCGCTCAGCCCTTCGAGGATCTCTTTCGAGTCTTTCCTCCCGAGGACGGAGATCTCTTCCCCGCGTTCCGGATAGCCGAGGCTGAGGCGCATGAAGAAACGGTCCATCTGCGCCTCCGGCAGCGGGAAGGTGCCGTAGGACTCCACGGGGTTCTGCGTCGCCATGACCATGTACGGCTCGGACATCCTGTGCGTCTCGCCGTCCACGGTGATCTGGCGCTCCTCCATGACTTCCAGCAGAGCGCTCTGGCTGCGCGGCGTGGCGCGGTTGATCTCGTCCGCGAGGATGAAGTTCGCGAAGAGCGGACCCGGACGGAACTCGAATTCTCCGGATTTCTGGTTGAAGAAGTTGATGCCGGTCAGGTCGGAAGGCAGCAGGTCGGGCGTGAACTGCACGCGCCGGAACTCCCCGCCCAGACTCTTCGAGAAGGTGCGCAGGAGCATAGTCTTACCGGTTCCGGGCACGTCCTCGAGCAGCACGTGACCGCCCGCGATCAGGCAGATCACGATCTGTTCGGCGACGTCGTCCTTGCCGACGATCACGCTGCGGCAGTTGGCCAGCAGCCGGTCCTTGAATTGTACGAAACGGACGGTATCCATATTTTTTCCTCCTTTGGACGGGGCGGAACGCCCCGGAATGTTTGCGAAAGATGTTCAGTGATTTCCGGAATCCGTGAATCCGACGAACGCGTGCGGGTCTTCGCGGTAGGCGGCGTCCGCCTTCTCCCACATCGGCGCAGCGCGCATCAGGTCGCATTTCGCGTTCAGGATGCTTCCTTTTCTCAGTTCGTCTCCGGAAAGGAGGCCTTCGAGCCGGGAATACGCCTGGTAGACGCCCCGGAAATCATGCGCGTAGCAGTCCTGAAGATAGTCCGACCCGTCCTCCCGGATCATTTTGTAGGTATAGCAGTTTTCGAACAGGTAGTCGGGTCGCGACAGTTCCTCCACGGCGTGCATGGACGTGTTACAGTTCGTGCCGCACCCGAGGAAGAGGATGCTCCCGTCCAGCTCCATCACCCGGTGGAAGGGCGAATTCGGGCCTGCGGGCGTGTTGTCCAGATGGTGACCGCCGACGACGGCGTCCCGGTCCGCGCCGACCGCGCAGCAGGAGTGCGTCGGGCACATGCTCCGGCGGACGCCCGGGAACGAGGTCCGGAAATATTCCGGGATGGCGCCGACGTTGGAAGGCGTGTTCCTCACGTCGAAGGTCATGGAATGCGCCGGTCCGACGTGCAGATAGCTGAGCGCCGGAAAAATGAGCGTGCCGCTGTCCCCGAGCGCGTCGAGCAGCCCCTCGATCACGTCTTCCGGCGTCACGCCGGGCGTTCCGAGGGATCTCAGGGACGAATGCACCAGAAGGACGCTTCCCTTCCGGACGCCGAGTTCCGACGCGTCGTGCGAGATCTGTTTTCCGAAATCAGTCATTGCTTTTTTCTCCTCTGATTAGATAGTACGCGCTCGTCATGCCGGGGATCAGCGTTTCCTGCCCGCAGACGCGGCCGGTCAGCAGTTCTTCAGCCCCTTCCGGGACCGAGATCCGCTCTTCGTGCCCGGTCAGGTTGCAGACGGCGATCAGACGGTCGCCGGCCGGCTGCGAACGGCGTTCGAACGCGAAGAAGCCGAATTTGCATTCCAGCACGCGGAACCCTTCCGCGGAAAAGACGCGTTCGCTTTTCCGGACCCGGTTGACGCGGGAGATCCATCCGGTCAGTTCGGGTTCCGGATGTTTCCAGGGATAGGGACGCCGGTTGAACGGATCGTGATATCCTTCCATGCCCCGCTCGTCCCCGTAGTAAATGCAGGGAACGCCGGGCAGCGCCGCGAGCAGAGCGTATCCGTTCTTCAGAAGGACGAGCGCTTCGCTCCGCTGCTCCTCCGTCATTCTCTTTTCCGCAAGGACCTCGTTCGGGATCCCGTCGTCCGGGTCGCCGCCGAGCACGGTCAGGATGCGTTCCGTATCGTGCGTGCCGAGGAAATTCATGCAGTACGCCAGGCATTCCGGCGGATAGTGCCGGACGAGCGTTTCCGACACGCGGCGGAGCAGTTCCGGGTCCTTTTCCTTCAGGAAATGAATGAGTCCGTTCCGGAATGGATAGTTCATGACCCCGTCCAGCTGCGCGCCCTGGAAATACTCCTTCCGCTCCCCGTACGCCTCCTTGCAGGATGCGTCCTCCCAGACTTCGCCGATGACGGCGGCGTCCTTCTTCTTTTCCTTGACGGACGCGCAGATGCGCTCGACGAAATTGCGGTCCAGCTCGTCGACGACGTCCAGCCGGTATCCGTCGGCGCCCATCTCCATGTATTTCGGAATGACTTTTCCGCATATGAACGAAACGAACGATTCGTTCTTGACCGTCTTGGGCAGATTCTTCATGCCCCACCAGCTGTCGTATTCATCCCTCGTTTTTCCGAAGGAGAACCAGGACGCGTAGGGCGAGTCGGGCGACTGATACGCGCCGACGGAATCGTATCTGCCCCGGCGGTTGAAATAGACGCTGTCGTCTCCGACGTGGTTGAAGACGCCGTCCAGCAGGATCGCGATGTTTCGCCTGTGCGCTTCTTCGCAGAGCAGGCGGAAGGCGTCGTCTCCTCCGAAGGACGGGTCGACGCGCAGATAGTCGCCGGTGTCGTATTTATGATTGGAAAAGGCCTCTCCGATCGGCGAAAGATACAGACAGGTCGCGCCGAGTTCCTTCAGATCGTCGAGTTTCTCGACGATCCCGTACAGGTCCCCGCCGAAATGCGTGTTGTTCGGAAAGGGTTTTCCCGCGGAGGAAGGATACTCCGGGATCCCGCCGTCCCAGTCGTCGTTGTATTTCGCGTCTTCCCTGCGCCCGGATCTTCCGCTTTTGAAGAACCGGTCGACGAAGATCTGATAGAACACGCCGTTCTTCAGCCATTCGGGCGGATCGTAGTCGCGGCGGTAGACCATCAGCTGGATCTCGTTGCAGAAACGGTCGGCAAGGAAGAAGCGCCCGTCGTTTTCGGCGGTGAAAAGCCTGCCGGTTGGCGTGTCGGCCTCCCAGTGGTACCGGAAAAGGCCCCGTCCCTCCGGGCAGAATCCCTCCGCGGGGACGTCCGCGGAAAAAACGGCGTGCGGCCGCGGGTCGCCGGAAAGGCCGGGATCCGTACCGTCGCGGCGGAGCGCCGGAACGGCCAGGATCGGCCGGCTGCCGTCGCCGATATACAGTTTGACGGCGTCAGGAAAGCCGGTTTCCCCGTCCGCGTCCTGCGGCCGGAAGAAACACAGCTGGAAGGTCAGAACGCTTCCCGCCGGAAAC
>CACZRJ010000100.1 GCA_902783535.1 uncultured Ruminococcus sp.
GAGGATCGCGAACACCAGGATGCCGGCGTCGCCGGGCTGGGTGGGATCGTCGACCGGAGGAGTGGGATCGCTCGGCTGATCTTCAGGAATCTCCGCGATGGCGGATCCGCCGGTCGCGCGGAAGATGTTCTGGCCTGCCGGATCGTCCCAGCTGGTCGCTTCGACGTTCTCGGTCGGGATCCAGATGCCGCCCTTGTCAAAGCCTTCTTTGAGGACAAAGTTCAGCGTGATGGTGATTTCGGTATCCGCTTTGCAGACCTGGTCTTCTTTTTCCGCGTTCAGGATCTGTACGTAGACGTGCGCCTGGCCGGGGAAGTTGTTGACGTCGGACGTGTCGTCGGCGGGATTGTAGACGGTCATGTTCTCCCACTTTTCTCCGGGCAG
The DNA here is from genome assembly GCA_902783535.1 of uncultured Ruminococcus sp. GTDB lineage: Bacteria > Bacillota > Clostridia > Oscillospirales > CAG-382 > Coliplasma. Next base: position 385 of record CACZRJ010000100.1, read on the forward strand.
ATTGCCGAAGCAGTTGACGGAGTTGTCGTCGTTGATGTTGAACTTCTGCTCGAGTCTTTCGTCGTCGAAGAAGATCGGGAAGAGGATGCTGGAGATCTTGTCTTCGGCTTTGAAATTATTCAGCGTGATCGTGACGGTGGAGTTGCGGTCGTCGGAGGTCTCGACGCCGAAGGTGATGTCGAACTTGCCGTCCGCGGCCGGTTCGCCGACTTTCGCGGCGATCTCTTCGGCGTACTTGTCGTCGACCGGAGGAGTGGGCTGATCGTTGCCTCCGTCAACGGTTCCGAGTTCGGAAACGGTTTCGGCGATGATCGCGTTCGCTTTGTCGAAGTTGGTATAAGGAGCGTTCGCGTTCGGGCTGTTTTCGGGATCATCGACAGCGAAAGCCGGGATGAACAGGCAGCAGTTCGCGCCGTCAACGCCGTACAGTCCGGAGATTGCGAAATAGATGGAGAAGTTGTCTCCGCCTTTGATCTCGCTCAGCGGGATGCAGGCTTCGACGTTGGTCTTTTCGCCGTCGGCAACCATGACGCCTGCGGCAGCCGTGGTGAATTCCTGTTTGGTGTTGCCGGTCTTGTTCGTGTTTTCGTATCCGCGGACGACGGTCTTGCCGTCTTTCACGTAGACATCGTAGAACTGCGTGTAGGTGGTCGCGTCCTCCGTGCCGTCGTGGACCCAGATGCGGAAGTTGGTGGCATAGCCGTTGGCTTCGGTCTTTTCGGCCGGAACTTCCTGAAGCGCTTCGTCCAGGATCGCGGCAACGTAAAGGTTGCTGTCGTCCTTGCGGAGCTGGTACTTACCGGAAACATTGACGCCTTCCTGCAGGCTGTGCTTGCCCTGCCAGGTCGCGTTGCTGCCGGGAGCAAAAACCTCGTAGCCTTTGTCCCAGCCGTTGTCGTCCAGTTTGCCGTCGACGGTGATGGTCTCCTGAACGGGTTCGGCGCTTTCTTCATGATCGCCTTCCGCGATGGTCGCGGTGCAGACGTATTCCGGATCCCAGTAGTCCTTGCCGGGCGTGCTGGTCGGGAGCGTCTTGCCGGAGAGATCCAGACCGGTGATGGTGTAGATCTTGCCGACTTCAAAGGTGTCCATGAATTCCCAGGTCGCTTTGACGTTGTCGGTGTTGTAGTTCGGCAGGGTCATATGGGCTGCATCGTCATACCACAGTTTGGTAGCGCCGTCGCCCTTCACGTTATTGTCCGCAATCAGTTTCGGCCAGTTGTTGCCTGCGTTGAGGGAATAAACGAATCCGCCTTCCGGAATGGCAGCCTTGGGGTGGTCTCCGCCGTCGCCCTTGTAGTATTCCACAAGTTCGAAAACGGTCGATTTTCCTTCAACCGGCTTGAATGCGAGCTGATAGGACCAGGAATCAGCGTGGTTGGTCTCGAGGCAGATGATCCCGGCGCCTTCCAGGTTCTTGTCGGTGTCGGAATCGTAGTGCGAGATCCAGAGCGGGAGCTGTTCTGCGGAATCGGCTGCCGCGAAAACGACGAGCAGCGCGGAAACCAGAACGAGCGCCATCAGAAATGCGATGGAACGTTTCATAAAATGAATACCTCCGTTTGAATTTTTATGTTTTTTCTTTTTTTCATTTCAGCCATTTCGGAGGAAAAGATAATCCTCCAAAATATACTGAGATTATGTTAACACATCCGTTCCAATTTGTCAACAGTTTTTTCTTCCTATTATCCTTAATTTATTCATAATTTTTGAGGAATGAAAGGGACAAAGAGAAGCGGCCCGCTTCGCAGCGGACCGCTTTTCGAAAAGGTATGCGATTGTCAGACGTTCGAAGTCCTGTATTTATTTGCGGACTTTGACAACGACTGCCGCGCCGATGACTGCGAGCACACCGAGGATCGCGAACACCAGGATGCCGGCGTCGCCGGGCTGGGTGGGATCGTCGACC
>CACZRJ010000101.1 GCA_902783535.1 uncultured Ruminococcus sp.
CAGGATCGCGTTCCGGGAGGGTCTGCGCGGACGGCTGGAGAACACCTATCTGCTCCGGCCGGACGGCACGCGGGAAAAACTGAGGAGAAGAACGGACAGCGGAAAAAAGAGACCCTGAAAAAATGAGGGTTGACTTTTTCGCGGGATCGGGCATATAATAGGCGACGTGCGAAAGGAGACCGGAGATGCCGCAGAATTGGAAAACGACCGTCCGGCGGGCGCTGACGTCGCGCGCCGTTCTGCCCTGTCTGATCACGATCTGCCTCAACTTCGTCGCATTTTACGGCGCCCGCGCCGTCTACCGGCTGGAGGACGCCGCCGGGATATTGCGCTTTCACGACCTCTCGATCCCCGCGATCGACGGATACTTCGAGGCGAACGTGCGGTTCTTCCGCTGGTTCATCATCATCTACATCTTTTATTTCATCTTCTGGTTCGCGGGATACTGGATCAACGCCGGCGTGGAGAAGAGCGTTTCGCATCCTTTCTTCGCTGCGACGTCCATCGGGATGATCACCTGCGCGGTCATCTTCATCCTGTTCCCGACGGCCATGGAGCAGGTCGTCATCAGGGAGGAGGAGATCGAAACGGTCTTTGACCGGCTCGCGCTGCTCATCTACCGCTCGGACGAGCCGAACAACCTGTTCCCGTCCATCCACTGCTTCACCAGCTACATGATCGCGAGATATTCCGCAAAAAGCGGGCGTCTCCCGAAAGGTTACAAACTGTTCTGCATTTTCGCGTGCGTGGCGATCTTCGCCTCCACGCTGTTCGTCCGCCAGCATCTGTTCGCCGATCTGATCGGCGCGGCCGTTCTGGGGGAACTGTCGATCCTCGCCGAGCGGCTGACGCACGCCGGACGGCTGTTCGACAAATTAGACCAATTCATTCGAAAGGAGAACCCGGCTTGAATTCCGAGTCCACCGAAAAAAAGAAAAAGTCCGGGCTTGCCGGACGGCTGATATGGCTTTTCATCTTCATCGTTCTCGTCTTCGTGACGATTTTCGTCATCACCAGGAACAAGGATTTCTCGATCCGTAAGTTCATCGGGATGATCGAAAACGCGAACCCGTTTTTCCTTGCCGGCGCGTTCGCCTGCATGATCGGATTCGTCATCTTCGAGGCGCTCGCGCTCAGACATCTCGAGCGTTTTTTCCATTCCCCGAAATCCGTTCCGAAAAACATCGTTTACTCCGCGGCCGACATCTATTTCTCCGCCATTACGCCTTCCGCTTCCGGCGGACAGCCGGCGTCCGCGCTCTTCATGATCAAGGACGGGATCTCGGCTGCCACGACCACGCTGTGCCTTCTGCTGAACCTGTCGCTCTACATGATCTCCATCGTCGTGATCGGCATCCTCTGCCTGGCCGTCCGCCCGTCGATCCTGCTGAACTTCTCGACGTTTTCGAAGATCTTCATCATCGCGGGACTGTTCGTTCAGACGTTCCTCGTCGGCGTCATCCTGCTGATGGCGCTGAAGGACAAGTGGATCCTCTCCGCTGGCGACTGGATCCTGCGTTTCCTGCACAGGATCAGACTGGTGAAGCATCTGGAACCGAAGCGGGAGAAACTCGCGAGAGTCGTCGGCGAATACCACGAGTGCCTCGTGATCATGAAGGGGCACTGGAAGGTTCTGATCGTGACGTTCGTCCTGAATTTCCTGCAGCGGATCTCGAACATCGGCGTATCCGTCTTCGTGTTCCTCGCCGTCGGCGGGGCGCCGGAAAAGACCTTCGACGCGTTCCTGACGTCCTCCCTCGTCGTGGTCGGGTCGAACGCGGTCCCGGTCCCCGGCGCGGTCGGGATCTCCGACGCGCTGTTCCTGGACGGCTTTTCCGCGCTGATCCCGGACGTTTTCAGCGTGGAACTGCTGAGCAGGACCATCTCCTTCTATATCTGCATTTTCTTCTGCGGAGCCATCACATTGTACGCGACCATCCGGAACGCGTTCCGCGCGAAAAAGGCGAAAGCGCCCGAAACAGATTGATCCGAAAGAAAAAAAACAGCATTCCGTTTCCGGAAAACCGGCGGGAATGCTGTTTTTTGGACTATTTTTCGAGATGCTCCAGGATCATGTTCCGGATCTCTTCGCTCAGATCTGTCGATCTGCGGGAAGCGACTTCTTCGGCGGAATACACGTGCAGGACGTCGAACGGCACGCGCGTTCTGCGGAAGGGAAACCGTTTCGTGATGTCCGCGGTGTTCTTCGTGCAGAGGACGACGATGGGCACGCCCGCTTTCTGGGCGATCATCGGAATGCCGTCGTGGAAGGGAAGCAGAGGCTCGTTTGTCTTGTTCCGGGTGCCTTCCGGATATACGCCGTAGGAGATGTCGTCTCTCCGTATGAGTTCCGCGGCGTCGTGGATGGTTTTGATCGCGCTGCGCGGGTTGCTGCGGTCGATGGTCAGGAAGTCTCCGAGCCGGATATACGGTCCGGCGACCGGGATCTTCATGTTCTCCGCCTTCGTCAGAAAGGCCATCGGATGCCGCCAGAAGACGGAAATGGCGATGATGGGATCGAGCATCGACCGGTGGTTCGAAAGCAGCAGGAACGGCCCTTCCGGAATCTTTTCCAGTCCGGTCGCCTCCACTTTCACGCGGGCAAGCTGACGGATGGCGATGCACGCCTCGCGGATGATCCAGAACGCGGCATTGCTTTTTTTCGGGGGCTTCTCCTTGTTGGGAAGACAGAGGGAACTGACGAGCAGCAGCAGGAGCGCGAAAATGATGCAGGCGGCCGTATATGCGGCGGTCAGTCCGAGAAAGATGAAAACCGTCCACACGTTTCTGACCGGGATCGCCCAGGTCGTCCAGGCCGCGCAGAAAAGGCTGACGATGAAAAAGAACGGTATCAGCATGGCAGTCTTGTCCTTTCAAAAACAACATCTCATTTTACTCCGGACGCGAAAATTTGTCAATACCGTGAAGGAAATGCCGCCGGCTGCTTCCGCGCGGGAAAACCGCATCATGACCGGAATCCGGTCCCGCACTTTCGTTCGCGCGATATCCGGTACAGTCGGAATGGATTCTGATGAACATCGCGCAAAAGCATTGACAGGGCTGTTTCAGGGTGATAAGGTGGATCACGGCAGATGACAAACACACTCTGGAGGCTTGAATCATGAGAAAGAACGCAAAACGGATTGCGGCTTTTTTGCTGTCCGCAATCTTAATTGTCTGCGCTTTTCTGGTGCCTTCTTCGGCTGAAGCGGAAGCGCGCCCGGAAGAGCGGATCGCCAACCGGCTGCACAGGATTCCCGGACGGATCTGTCTGACGATGGGAACCATAGAAAACGTGGACATGAACGAACTGACGGAATCGAAATCATTTTTCGGAATTCCGTTTGAAAGCATCGATTTTCCTTATACGGAGGAAGAGATCCAAAACTGCAAGGACCACAAAAAGTCGCAGACGTTCTACGTGATCACGCTGGAACTGACCGACAAGTCCGAAGAGAAGATGCAGGAAAGCCTGGACATTCTGAACGCCAGGGACGACGTCGGACACGCGTTCAACGATTTCATCATCTATCATCCGAAGGCATGGTCATACCTTCGTACCGTGGAAGGGAAGACGATGAACCCGCGCTATACCGGGAGCAACCGGCGCGGGATGTACAGGATCCCCGGAAAGGTCTGTGTGACGATGGGATCCATAGAGAACGTGGACTGGGCGGAACTGACGGAAGCAAAGCGCTTCCTCGGCGTCCCGTTCGAAAGCATCGATTTCCCTTACGACGAGGAAGAGATCCAAAACTGCAAGGATCACAAAAAGTCGCAGACGTTCTATGTGATCACGTTCATTCTGGAAGACAAATCTCAAAAGAAAATGAATGAAACGCTGGACATTCTGAATGCCAGAGAAGACGTCGGATACGCGTTCAACGACTTCATCCTTTATCACTATATGCCCAAGAAGAATCAGAATGCGAATCCCGGCGAACCGAGGGACGCGGAAGCGCCCTGGGCAATGGAACGCTCCGGCCTGACGGATGCTTCGGCGCTCGGCTTCCGGGCCGACCCGGATATTACGGTCGCTTTGATCGATACCGGCGTCGACCGGCTGGATCATCTTGAGGACAATGTCCTCTGGAATGCGTCCTATGACGCGTTCACCGACCAGGTCGGCGTCCCGGTTCCGGACGTCAACGCCTACGGGACTCATATCGCAAACGTCCTTACGGCAAATACGGACGACGTCCCCTTCCCCGGGATCAGCAACCGGATCTCGATCCTTCCGATCAAAGCGGTCGGGGCCGACGAGACCGTCACGGAGTTTGAGGATGTTCCGTTCGAGCAGGGTGCGGTGATCGCACGCGCATTCCGGTATGCGATCGATGCGTCTTCTGACATCATCAATTACCAGTGGGCGATGCCGGACGATCTGTACGGCGGGATCTCGCCGTATCTGTCCCAGTACGACGGCATCGTCGTATTGAGCTCGGGCTGCGAATATCTTGAAGGCGACGACGGAGGCCTTCTGCCGCCGACGGAGATCGAGAACAGTTCCGCGCATCACAGAAAATGCGACCTGCCCGGCAATGTCATAGTCACCGGGACGATCTCGGAGGGCGACGCTTATCATGCAAGCATCAATTACGGAAGCGCGTCGAACGGATGCGCCGGCGTGGACGTCGCTTCGCCTCTGCTTGTGACCGGTTCCCCCTACAACTATCTGTGCACGCCTGAGTCTTCCACCGCGCTCGTCAGCGGCGTATGCGCCCTGCTCAAGGGTACCGCGACGCATAAGAGCAGCGCGGAGATCGCTGCGCTGATCAAAAACCATTCCGAAATCGTGAGTTCCCTGACCGGAAAGGTCCATCAGGGAAGAGTGCTGAACCTTCCGTCGATCGCGGCGCCGCTGTTCTCGGAAGCGAGACCGGCATATTCCAGAGGAGACGTGAACGGCGACGGCATCATCAACATTCTGGATTACGGTCTTTGCAGAAGAGCCGTTCTCCATACCGTGACGCTGACGGAAGAACAGGTATCGGCCGCGGACGTCAACGGAAACGGCATCGTGGACGCGAACGATTACCTCTGCATCCGCAGGTTCATCCTGAGAACGTTCTACTTTGCGCCGTAATCCGGCTTCCATGCAATGATTCCGGCAACACCGGCGCGGGTCTGATGCGAAAGACCCGCACCGCGTTTTTTGAAAAATCAGTTGACAATCAGTGAAGGGCATGATATACTTCGAAAGGTTCGCGAGGGGGTTTAGCTCAGCTGGGAGAGCATCTGCCTTACAAGCAGGAGGTCACAGGTTCGAGCCCTGTAGTCCCCACCATTTGCAATCCA
>CACZRJ010000102.1 GCA_902783535.1 uncultured Ruminococcus sp.
ATTTCGAGGTGATTTTCATATGATTCAGGTACTCATTCTTCTTGCGAACGGCTTCGAAGAGGCCGAAGCCCTCGTGCCGGCGGATCTTCTCATCCGCGCCGGGGCGGACGTGCGTCTGGTCTCCCTGGAAGGAGACGGACTCGTCGCAGGCTCTCACGGCTTCCGCGTGATGCCCGACTGCGCTGTCGGCGAAGCGGACGTTTCCTCCGCGCAGTGTCTGTTCCTGCCCGGCGGGAAAGCAGGCACCGAGAGGCTCTCGGAAAGCGAAGACGTCCGGCGGATGCTGAAAACGGCCGAGCAGAACGGGATCCTGATCGCCGCCATCTGCGCGGCGCCCTCCGTACTCGGGAAATACGGTTTCCTGAACGGCCGGAGATATACCTGCTATCCCGGATTCGAGCAGGCGGTCGCCGGCGGGATCAAGACGGACAAGAAAGTGGAGCTGGACGACATCTTTCTGACCGGCGAAGGCATGGGCGTCGCCCAGGAATTCGGATTCGCCATGGTCAGGTATCTGTTCGGCGAACAGACGGAAAAGGAGCTTCGTCAGAAAACGAGAAGCTGAACCAAGCACCCTGAAAGGAACGGAAATGGAAGAGGAAAAAGCGAGAAGCGAACTTGCCGGCGAAAGCCCGAAGGCAAAATGGAATTCGCCGCAGATCACGGCGCCGCTTTTGATGTTCTTCGTCGTGGCGGCGATGCACCTGTCCAGGTACATTCTCGGCCGGTCCGAAGGAGCGAATCCCTTTCTTTCCATCTCCCTGATCCAGATCCTGGTCCTCATCTTTCCATGCATGATCTACTACCTGCTGAAGAAGAGATCCTTCGCCACGCCGCTGATGATCGGCGCAGTTCGGCTGCGCCACATCCCCCTGATGCTGGCGTCCGTTCCCGTATACGTTTTCGGCATCCTTCTTCTGAAATACGTCTATCTGCTGCTCTCGTTCGAACCGGTCGCGATGTACGGCTTCTTCGACGAGATCTCCGGCAGGACCGGCCCGGACGCGTCTCTGCTCGGCGTCATCATTTCGCTGGTCGTCATCCCGGCCGTCTGCGAGGAGTTCCTCTTCCGCGGCGTGCTGCTGGCGGAATACAACGGCCTCGGCGAGGCGAACGCCGTCGTCATGTCGTCCATCTGCTTCGCCATACTGCATTTCTCCGTTCAGAATTTCCCGGCATATCTTCTCGTCGGGCTTCTGCTCGGCATCCTGACCGTCGTCTCGCGTTCACTGATCCCGGGAATGGTCCTCCATCTGGTCAGCAACGCGCTGAATCTGTTCGTTTCCGATTCGTTCCTGCGGATCACGATGCAGAAAAACGGCCGCTTTTTCGTCGGATTCATTCTGATCGTTCTGTTCGCGGCTTCGCTCGCGCTCTTCCTCTATCTCATCGAATATCAGTATATTAAAATGGGAAGCGACGGACAGGAACTGTCCCTTCCTCCGAAGAACTTCCGGAACATCCCGAAAGTCTTCCTGTCCCCGACGTTTCTCATCCTTCTCCTCGCGTTCGTTCTGTTCACAGTCCTCGGATGACCCCGCGGTCAGACGCATATCCGTTCGTGCGGACATCCTTTCGAAAGGAGCACGGCCATCGTGAATCAAAATCCAGACCGTCCCACGCCTTCCCCGGAAGACGAAATTGAAGAAATCCTGCGTGAATACCGTCAGAAAAATCGGCAGGAAGACAACCGGCCGGACTCCGGCAGGGGCTTTTCCGCGCCTGACGAAGACGACGATGTCCGCATTGCGGGAGACCCGGAGAGCACCATCATCTACGAGCCCTCTTCGGACGGTCCCCGCGTCGACCCGACGGCGCACTTCGAGTCCGGGCCTGACGACGCTCCGCCTTCGGAACCCCCGGCGCCGGAGCCTTTCGCGTACGCCTCCCATTTCACGAGCGACGAAAGCGCCGAGACGCCCGAAACGGACGGAGCCGCGGACGAAACGGGCGGCAGAAAAGGGAAAAAGAAGAAAAAGCAGGAGAGCGCGGAAAACGCGGACGACGACGAATACGCCGGACTTTCCAAACCGACGCGCGTCTTTCTGAAGATCGGAAAAGCGTTTCTGAGCATGAGCTTCCTCGCCAAGGCGCTCATCTACATCGCGGTCGTTCTTCTGGTCTCGGCCTATCTGTCCTACTACGTCATCCTCTTCGGAAACGACATGTTCGCTCTGGTCACGGAAACGAGAGAAGTCGAGATCGACGTTCCGGAAAACGCGACCCAGGAACAGGTGACCGCTCTGCTCAAGGACAACGGACTGATCGAAAGCGAATGGTTCTTCCGCATGTATCTCGACCGGTACGCGAGCAAAAACGAGGACGGGATCCATTTCATTTCCGGCCCGCACAAAATGAATCTGAACATGAACTACTCGCAGATCATGAGCGCGCTGACCGTGGTCGTCCGGGATCGCGAGATCATCACGCTGACTTTCCCGGAAGGATATACCGTCGACCAGATCATCGACCTGTTCGTTTCGAACGGCATCGGCAGCAGAGAAGGCTTCGTCGAAGCGATCAACCGCTACCCCTACCGGCATGAATTCGTCAAGCTTCTGGACGAGAACGGCTGGCCGCAGGACAGAGTCTACAGGCTGGAGGGATATCTCTATCCGGACACCTACGAATTCTATACGGACACGAAAGAATACCTCGCGATCAACAAAATGCTGAACGCGTTCAACGACAAGGTCTGGGTCGACTGGAAGAGCACCTATGCCGATATCCTGGCGGACAGATTCTCGCTCGACGACATGGTCACGCTGGCCTCCATCGTCGAAGCGGAAGGCAAGACCCCCGAGGACTTCGAATATATTTCCTACGTCTTCCACAACCGTTTGATCCACCCGGACAAATTCCCGTCCCTCGAAAGCGACGCGACCATCCAGTACGCGAGAATGCTCGCGGGACTGGAGCGGATCAAGGACTCGTCGCAGCTCGACGTCGGGTTCGACAGTCCCTACAACACTTACAAAATCAAGGGGCTCCCGCCCGGAGCGATCGGAAACGCGGGTCTGGACGCGATCCTGGCGACCGTCTATCCGGCGCCTCCGCTCGACGAAGACGAGAAGGAGATCGACGCCTACTATTTCGTCAGCAACAACGCGGGAAAGACCTATTACGCGAATTCGCTTGCCAAGCACGAAAAGAACAAGGAACAAGTCAGGAAAGAGAACGAGGCAGCGGCGGCAGCAGCTGCCGGCGAAACAGACGAGCAATGATTCCGGATCAAAAAGCAGCGACAATCAAACGGCGGAAGCCCGAGATCCTTTCACCCGCGGGCAACCCTGAAAAGTTCCGCTTCGCGGTCGACTACGGAGCGGACGCCGTTTACTGCGCGCTTCAGAAGTTCGGCATGCGGAACGCGGCCGAAAACTTCACGCCGGAAGAGCTTGCCTCTTCGGTCGCATACGCGCATTCGAGGGGCGTGAAAGTCTATCTGACGACGAACACCATGCCGCGCGACGCCGACTTCTCCCTGCTCCCCGACTTCATCAAAGCCGCTGAGGAAGCGCATCCGGACGCGTATATCGTCTCCGACCCGGGCGTGATGGAAACCGTTTTCCGCTATGCCTCCGCTCCGGAGATCCATCTGTCCACGCAGACCAGCACCGTCAATTCCGCGACCTGCGCCTTCTGGCACAGACTCGGCGTGAAGCGGGTCGTCCTTGCGCGGGAGCTCTCCCTGAAGGAGATCCGCACCATCCGCGAAAACGTCCCGGATTCCCTCGAACTGGAGGCCTTCGTCCACGGCGCCATGTGCGTCTCCTATTCCGGCCGGTGCCTGCTTTCGAATTATTATGTCAACCGGAACGCCAACGAGGGATGCTGCGCGCAGCCCTGCAGATGGAAATACTACATTCACGAGGAAAAGCGTCCGGAAGAAGTCCTGACGGCCGAGCAGGACGAAGAGGGCACCTATCTGTTTTCCTCCAGGGACCTGTGCATGATCGAGCATATTCCGGAACTGTGCGAAGCCGGGCTGGACTCCTTCAAGATCGAAGGACGCGTCAAAAGCGCGTATTACACGGCCGCGGTCACGAACGCCTACCGGATGGCCCTCGACGGCTATCTTTCCGGGAAACCGTTCGACCCCGCGTGGAGATCGGAAACGGAAAGCGTCTCCCACAGAGAATACGGGACCGGGTATTTCTTCGATTCCCCGTCCGAAAACGCGCAGATCGTCAGCGACAATCTCTATCTGAAAGACCGCGCGTTCCTCGCGATCGTCCATTCCTTCGATCCGGACACGGGGCTCGCCCTGTGCGAACAATACAACAAAATGTGCGTCGGAGACACCGTCAACCTGCTTTCTCCGGGCACGACAGGATATGATTTCACCGTCGGCCCCATGACGAACGATCAGATGGAGCCCATCGAAGACACCCGCCATCCGCGGATGTTCTTCCGCCTTCCGGTCCCGCACGCGAAACCGGGAGACATCATACGGGGGATGTAGGACAAATGGCAGTCGCAGAACGCTTGAAAAAACTGATCCCGGGCAGCAAAACGCCGACCCGGCCCCCGGTCGTCAGCGCCGTCATCGTCGCCGCCGGCCGCGGTTCCCGCATGGGCGGCATCTCCAAGCCGGAGATCAAGATCGGAGGAAAGACGCTCCTGAACTGGGTTCTCGACGCGTTTCTGTTGTCGTCCGTCAGCGAGATCGTCGTCGTCTGCGGGACCAACCGTCCGGATCTGGAGAAATGGATCCCGACGGACGCTAACAAGCCGATCCGTCTCTGCAACGGGGGCAAAACAAGAACGGAATCCGTCTGGAACGGCGTGTCCGAAACGTCTCCGGAAAGCAATTTCGCGTGCGTCCACGACTGCGCCCGTCCGTTCGTGACGCCGGAGATCATCGAGAAGGTCATATCGGATGCCGCCGAAAAAGGCGCCGCGACCGCCTCCTGCCCGGTGACGGACACCATCAAATACGTGGATCCGGCGCATGCGTCCGTGTTCACGCCGAACAGAGACTGCCTGCTGGCCATCCAGACGCCGCAGGTCTTCCGGAAGGACTGGTACGCCGCGGCGTACGCGAAAGCTCTGGCGGACGCCAAGAAAAACGGAACGGGATTCACGGACGAAACGTCCATGCTGGAAAAGGCCGGTTTCCCGGTCGCGTATACGGAATGCCCCTCTTCCAACATCAAGCTCACGACCAAAGAGGACATTCTGCGCGCACGCGCCATTCATCTGCTGAGGCAGAAGGAGGAGGAAAAGAAATGAGCTCCGGATTTCGCATCGGACAGGGGTACGACGTTCACCGTCTCGTCCCCGGGCGCAAACTGATCCTCGGCGGAGTCGAGATCCCGTTCGAACGGGGGCTTCTCGGTCATTCGGACGCCGACGTCCTCCTGCACGCCGTCTGCGACGCGCTGCTCGGCGCCGCCGCGCTCGGCGACATCGGAAAGCATTTTCCGGACACGGATCCCGCATACGCAGGCGTCTCTTCCGGACTGCTGTTGCGGAAATGCGGAGAAATGCTTCGCGAACGCGGCTTCGGGATCGGCAACATCGACGCGACGGTCATCGCACAGAGGCCGAAGCTGATGCCGCATATTCCCGCCATGCGCTCCTTCATCGCCGAAACGCTCGGCATCCCGGAATCTTCCGTCAGCGTGAAAGCGACGACGGAAGAAGGGCTCGGATTCACCGGAAGGGAGGAAGGGATCGCGGCCATGGCCGTGGCTCTGATCGAAACATGAGCGCTCTGTACAGGAAAAGAAAGTTTTTGGGCCGTCTGGTCCTGACGGACAGGATCCTCGAAAACGGCGAGATCTGCTGCGAGGGAGGGTCCATTCTTTATGCCGGTCCGAGGAAAAACGACGACAAAGATTACGAAGTCTTCGATTTTTCGGACAAATACATCTCCCCCGGATTCATCGACGTCCATCAGCACGGCGGCGGCGGATACGACTATATGGACGGCACCGAGGAAGCTTTCATCGGCGCCGCGAAACTGCACGCGAAGCACGGGACGACGACCATCCTTCCGACGACGCTGACCTGTCCCGACGAGGAACTGTTCGAATCCTTCCGCATCCTCCGCTCCGTCCGGAAAGCGGACTATGCCGGCGCCGATCTCTACGGCATGCATCTGGAAGGACCGTATTTCTCCGAATCCCAGAAGGGCGCGCAGGACCCGAAGTATCTGAAGACGCCTGAAAGATCCCACTACGAGGCGGTCCTGAAAGCGGCGGAAGGATGCATCACGCGCTGGACCGTCGCGCCGGAGCTTCCGGGAGCGATGGAACTCGGCGACCGGCTGAAGGAAGAAGGCATCCGCGCTTCCATGGGGCACTCCGACGCGAGCGTCTACGTCGCGGAAGAGGCGATGAGGCACGGATACACGCATCTGACGCATTTCTACAGCGGCATGAGCACGATCACGCGAAAGGACGGCTACCGGATCCCCGGACTCGTGGAAGCCGGATACCTGTTCCGGAGTCTGACGGTGGAGATCATCGCGGACGGCTGTCATCTTCCTCCGCCCCTGCTCCAGCTCGTCTTCCAGTCCAAAGGGCCCGGGAAAACGGTCCTCGTCACCGACGCCATGCGCGGCGCGGGGCAGACGGAGGGCAGAACGATCCTCGGCTCGCTGAAAAACGGGCAGGAATGCTGGATCGAGGACGGCGTGGCAAAAATGCCGGACCGGAAGGCTTTCGCCGGCTCCGTCGCGACCGCGGACAGACTCGTCAGAAACATGAACACACTGACCGACGCGGGGCTGTGCGCTTCCGTCCGGATGATGACGGCGACGCCCGCCCGGCTGTTCGGAATCAGAAAACGCGGGCTGCTGAAGCCCGGAATGCGCGCGGATCTCGCCGTATTCGACCGGAACATTGAAATGGAAGCGACCGTCTGCGAAGGCGCGGTGGTCTACAGGAAAGGCAGCAATGAATCAGAAACAAGATTTTCAATATCAAAAGACGGAACTCCGTAAAGGGGTCCGCATCCATACCGTCACGACGGACAGATTCAAGTCGGCGTTCCTGTCGGTCAATTTCTTCCTCCCGCTGACGCTGAAGGACTATCCGGTCAATTCCCTGCTCTGCGACGTCCTGACCAGAGGAACGGAAAAGCATCCGACGCTCCGCGAACTGAACCGTGCGACGGACGAACTGTATTCGCTCAGCCTGAATGCCTATTCGAAACATATCGGGGAGACGCAGGTCGTCTCCTTTGAACTGTCCTGCATCGAAGACGACTTCACGATCGGAAAGATGCCCATCCTGCGCGACTCCGTTTCCCTTCTGAAAGAGGTCCTGTTCTCCCCGCTGAAAGAGGAAGGATCGTTCGTAAAGTCCTATGTCAGGCAGGAAAAGAAAAACATGACGGACGCGATCCTCGCGCGCATCAACAACAAGGACAGATACGCTTTCTACAGATGTCTCGAGCACATGTGCGCCGACGAGGCGTATTCCGTTCCCGCGCGCGTCCTGCCCGCTTCCGTCGCCCGGATCACCGGCAGGCAGCTGACTGCCGCCCACCGCCGTCTCCTGCAGGAAGCGCCCGTCGAGATCTTCTACACCGGAAGGAAGTCCGCGGAAGAAATCACGGACATGTTTTCCGACATGCCGCTCCCCGAGCGGCGCAGTTTCGCCATCGGATCGCCCGAACCCGTTCACCCCGAAACCTTCCGCGTGATCCGCGAGACGTCCGGCATCGAGCAGTGCAAGCTCGTGATCGGATTCCGGACCGAACGTATCAAAACGCCCCTGGAACGCGCCTCGCTTTCTCTGTTCCACGAGATCTTCAGCACGTCCCCGGTCAGCCGTCTCTTCGTGAACGTCCGGGAAAAGCAGTCCCTGTGCTATTACTGCGCGGGCACGCCGGACCCCTACAAAGGCGTTTACTTTGTTTCCTCCGGAACGAAAAACAGCAATTATCAGAGGGTCTGCGATTCCGTCATGAACCAGCTGGAGGCCATCCGGAAAAGCGGGGTCACGGAAGAGGAACTGACGCTCGGAAAGAAATCCATCTGGCACGGTATCCGGGAAAGCGCGGACAGCGCCTATTCGATCAGCGTTTCCTGCCTCCATTCGGTTCTCCGCAACCAGATCCCCGGGATCGGCAGAAGGATCGATCTGATCGGTTCCGTGAAGGCGGAAGACGTCGTCGAAACGGCCAGAAGCCTGGAGCCCGACACCTTTTACGTGCTGGAAGGAGGGATGGCGAATGAATGACGAAAAGACCGTCCGCATCGACTCCATCGGCGAAGAGTACACCGTCCGAACGCACAGAAGCGGTCTGACCGTCTTCACGATCCCGAAAAAACGCTCGGAGATCTACGCCGTACTTACGGTCAGGTTCGGCGCGGACGACTGCCGCTTCCGCCCGGAAAAGGGAAAGCCTGTCATAGAGCTGCCGGACGGCGTCGCCCATTTTCTGGAGCACAAGATGTTCGAAGAGGAGGACGGGACGGACAGTTTCGCCCTTTACGCGCAGACGGGCGCGTTCGCCAACGCGTTCACGACGCGCGACTGCACCAGCTATCTGTTCTCCTGCACCGAAGGGTTCGAAGAGAATCTGCGGATCCTGCTCCGCTCCGTCACGCACCCGTATTTCACGGAACAGACGATCGCAAAAGAGCAGGGCATCATCGGCGAGGAGATCGACATGCACAAGACGCCGAGCGAGACCGTTCACAACAACCTGATGAAATGTCTCTATCACGTCCATCCGGTCCGGAACGACATCTGCGGTTCCAGAGAATCCATCGCGAAGATCACGCCGGAACTCCTTTACGCCTGCACCGACACCTTTTACGTTCCTTCCAACATGTCCCTGATCATCGCCGGAAATATTGACCCGGCGTCCGTCATGCGCGTTTGCGACGAGGTCCTTCCGGAAGAAAAGGTCCCGATGAAGGCCGTGCGCGAACCGCTTCCGGAGCCGGAGTCCGTCGCCTGCCCTTCGATCGAGGAACTTTCGGAGATCTCGCAGCCGATGATCCTGATCGGATTCAAGGCGCCCGTACGGAACGATCCGGAGGAGGATATGCGCGTCACGGCCGCGAACATGGTGAACATGGAACTCCTTTTCGGCCGCTCGGGGCTGTTCTTCAACCGGCTGTACGAGGAGGGGATCATCAACGACGGGTTCGACGCCGACTATACGTCGGGATTCGGATACGCGCACACGGCGGTCTATTCCGTCTGCGACGATCCGGAGATCCTTCTGGAAGAAGTCATGAAAGAGATCGACGTCCGGCGGAAGGAATACTTCCCGGAAGAGGATTTCGAGATCGCGAAGCGCGTGATCTACGCGAACGGCATCATCCCGCTGGACTCCGTCGAGGAATCGGCGCTCACCTGCTCCGATTTCTGGGTCCACGGCCAGGATTATCTGCGCTGGCATGAAGCCGTTTCCGGTTTGAGATACGAGGACGCGAAACGCGTCCTGAACGAGACGCTCCGAAAGGAGAATTTCGCCGTCAGCCGTCTGTACCCCTGCAGCATCCCGTTTCGTAGGCGTCATTGATTTTCAGCCGTTCAAATTTGCATTGCAAACGATCGCGGCGGAGCATTTCTGCTCCGCCGCGGCGTTTTTTTGTTTGGAATGATCGGACTCAGACTTCGACCCAGACGCCCGGGGTCTTCAGCGCCTTGTTGCCGGCTTCGATCGCGGCCATGATAGCGATCGTCTCCTTGTGGTCGGCATAGACTTTTCCGGTGCGGAAGAAGTCGAGCATGCACTTGATGAAATTCTGGAAATAGTTGGACATCTGGGGGACTTTGACGGATTTGCCGTCTGCATAGGTCGCGGTGAATTCGAAATCGATGCCGCCGGTCCAGCCGTACAGCGTCATGATGGCACGGCGTCCGCCTTCGAATTCCAGAATGAGCGCGTCGGCTTCTCCGCTTCCGACGGACATGATGCGTCGGATGTCGCTGCCCATCATGATCACGATCGGCTCCAGCTGATGGATCGCGTAGGTTTCCAGATGTCCGGGTCCGCGGGAGTTGACAAAGACGATGTCGTCCTTCTTCAGGCCGTTCAGCTCATCCGCGAAACGGAGCGCGGAGGAGGAGAAGAACGGCGTGTTGTTGTCCTCGCCCAGTTTGACGATGTCTTCCGCGACCTTTTTGGACAGCGCGAACGTCTTGTCGACGTATGTCCGCTTGCCGCTTCTGAGCGGGAGCTGGCAGAGATCCCAGTGTCTTTCGGGATTGTCCGGGCTCATGACGATCAGGACGTCTGATTTCTCGACGATCTCCTCGATCGTATTGCAGCGCTGCACGCCGTGCTGCTTGCACCATTCGTCCGTGGTCAGACCGTTCGGTTTGTCCATTTCGGCGAACGCGTAGGCGACGACGAATTCGTTGTCCGGATCAGCTTCCTTGATGAACTGGGGATAGTTGTTCGCATGCCACTCGTCGAGGAAATAGTCGATAAAGCCGATTTTCTTCATTTTCTTTTCTCCCTGTTTATCGTTGATTTGTTCTTTCAGGAAATTGACCGCTTTCTGGATGTCCGCATAGGGATCCTCACCGCATTCGCGCTCCACGGTCAGGAATCCGTGATAGCCGATGTCTTCCAGCGCCTTCAGATATTCCGGGAACGGAACGTTGCCCTCTCCGAGCGGAACTTCCAGGAAGTAGTCGGAAAGCCGCAGATCCTCGATGCCGCCTTCGGCGAAGAATGTATAGACCTTGCGCGGATCGAAAATGAACCCCTTGCCGTCTTTCGCATGCGTGTGGACGATGTAGTCCTTCAGCGTGTACACGGCCGCCACGGGGTCGACGCCCGCGCACATGACCAGGTTCGCAGGGTCGAGGTTGACGCCGAAGCCCTTGCTTCCGACGTCGTCCAGAAGTTCCTTCAGACGTTCCGCGGGCTCCGGTCCGGTCTCGATCGCGAACGTCACGCCGCGTGCGGCAGCGTATTCGCCGATCTCGCGGCAGGCATGAAGCATGTTGCCGTACGCGGGATGCGTCTTGTCGGCTTTTTTCGGGTCTTCCGGATGCTCCGGAACAACGCCGATGTGCGTCGTCACGACTTTCGTGCCGAGACGGACGGCCAGGTCCGCCATCGCTTTGGACGCCGGGATCTTCCACGCGTTTTCATCCTCGCGCTCGAATCCGTGTCCTCCGAGGTCTCCGCAGAGCGCGGAGATGCAGAGTCCGTTCTCACGCAGGAGTTCTTTGGTCCTTTCGACCTTCGCGTCGTCGAACGTGTCGTATTTCGTCTCGCCGCCGACGACATAGAGCTGAATGCCCTGCGCTCCGACTTCTTTTGCCTTCCTGACGCCCTCTTCGAACGGGACGCGGAAAGAGTCCGTCATGACTCCGATTTGAAATCTCGCCATATCTGAATTACCTCCAGTATCTTTTTTCGATTGTCAGCGCGCGAACCATGTGCTGAAAAGTCCGGGCGCGAAATAGAAGATGGCCAGGATGATCGCCCCCGCGGCAAGAACGCCGAGCGCGATCGGCGGGAAGGCGTGCTTCACGTCCTCGCGCAGCGTGATCGCGACGAGCGAACCGGTCCAGGCCCCGGTTCCGGGCAAAGGGATCGCGACGAAGAGGAACAGGCCCCAGAAGAGTCCGTGCTTCATCGCGGATGTCTTTTTCTCTCCCCTTTTGATGATCCAGCGGAACGGCTTTCCGAGCCGCGGATATTTCGCGAGCCATTCCAGGACTTTCCCGCCCCAGAGAATGGCGACGGGGACAAAAACAAGATTCCCGACAACGGAAACAAGAACGACGGGCCAGATCGGCAGATTGAATCCGTAATAACCGATCGGGATCGCGCCGCGCAGTTCGATGACGGGAACCATGCTGATTAAAAATGTCAGGACGTAATGCCAGAAAACCACTTGATCTTCCTCGCTTGTCTCAGGTTTCATCCTTTATAGATTATAATCGACCGCGGACGAAATAGCAATAGCTGAAACGCTTTTTTTCTTTTTCTGCTTGTTTTTTCACTGCACTGACGGTATAATGGATAAAACCAGAACGAAAGGAGGCCGCTCATGCAGCCGATTCTTCTCGCGTCCGGTTCCCCGCGCCGCAGAGAGCTGCTGACGCAGGCCGGCATTCCATTCACAGTCGTCCCCTCTTCCGCAGAGGAGCTCCGCCCGGAGGAAGAGGCGCATATGCATCCCGAAGAAGTCGTTCTGGAGAACGCACGCAGAAAGGCGCTCGCTGTTTCCGGATCCCGTCCGGGCGAGATCGTTCTCGGCGCGGACACAGTCGTTCATTTCCGCGGCCGGATCATGGGCAAGCCGGTCTCCAGAGATGACGCAAAAGAAATGCTTACCGTTCTGTCGGGACAGACGCATCAGGTCGTCACCGGCATCTGCATCACGGACGGGAAGAAGACATTGTCCGAATCCGTCCGTACGGACGTCGTCTTCCGCGCGCTTTCGCCCGAGCAGATCGACAGATATCTCGACACGGGAGAATACGCGGACAAAGCCGGCGCGTACGGCATCCAGGGCAGAGGGTGCATTCTCGTCGAAAAGCTGACCGGAGACTATTTCAACGTGGTCGGACTGCCCGTCTGCCGCGTATATGAAATGCTCGAACGCTTCACGGAGGAATCGCGATGACCAGACACCCCTTTTTGATCCTCTGGACGGTTTTGATGGCCGCCGTTCTGATTTTCGGCGTTGCCTGCGACACGCCGGCGTCTCCGTCCGAGTCAAGCCTGTCTTTCTCCGAATCAAGCGGCCGCGCGTCCTCCGATGCCTCTTCCGGATCTTCCTGGGCGGTCATTTCGTTGCCGTCCTGGTCCGAACCTGATCCTTCCGGTTCCGAAG
>CACZRJ010000103.1 GCA_902783535.1 uncultured Ruminococcus sp.
GAAAATGCCGACGGCGAGGTATCCGGCCAGGAACAGGATCAGCAGCAGGTTGGGGACGATCAGGAACCATTTGCTTTTTCCCCAGTCCTTTCCGGCCGAGATCCTTTTCGCGTAGCGGATGAAGCTGACGATGTTGAAGACCATCAGGGCGCTGCCGAGATAGATCAGAGCGTATATGACGAACTGCATCGCGTTTCCTCCCTGTAATTCCGCGGACAAGTCCGCTGAGACTGCATTGCTGTGATTCCGTCACAGGACCTTCCGCATCATCCTGGTCCCGATGAACAGGAACAGAACGGCGGCTAAAATCAGGACGGCGGCCGCGGCCGGAATGTTCCACAGTCCGGCGAGCGCGCTCAGAAGCGGGGCGCAGGCGACGAGCGAGATCACTTTCGCGAGCTGCCTGACGTAGGCTTTCGGGTCTTTCGGCTTTTTTGCGGAAACGCGCCCCCGCACGGGGAGCAGCTCGTAGTTTCCGGTGATGCCGAGGATGCCGGCGTAGACGAAGATCGCGAACGCGAAAACGAGCATCAGGATCGAGTAGGCGTATTCCATGTCCGGCCCTCCTTTTCCGGTCCTTCCGCGGTCCGGGCCGTTGGCTTTTCAGCCCCGGTCCGTCCGCAGATATCTCCATATTCATTATATTCGGAAGGCGGGCGCTTGTCAACAATCCGAACCCAAAAATGGCCGCTTCCGGGCCTCTTTTTTTCCTCATTTTCCATTCCCTCTTGACCTCTATCGGTTCCTTTGCTAAAATGAGAAAAAAGCAAGGAAACCGTCCGGGGAAACATTCCGGACAGACGGAGGAGAATCATGGAAGAATTCATCAAGAAAGCCGTCGACATGGCCACGACGTCCGGCGGACAGATCCTGCTCGCGATCGTCGTTTCCGTCGTCGGGCTGCTGCTCGTCAAGCTGCTCGTGAAGATCGCGAACCGCTATCTCGGAAAGACCAAGCTCGACCCGCAGGCGATCAAGATCATCATGATCGTCGTCAAGATCGTCCTCTACGTCGTTCTGCTGATCGCCGTCATCGAGATCCTCGGCGTTCCCATGACCAGCGTGACCGCGCTGATCGCGTCCTGCGGACTCGCGATCGGACTCGCGTTCCAGGGGGCGCTGTCCAATCTCGCCGGCGGATTCCTCATCCTGATCTTCCGGCCGTTCAAGATCGGCGACTACATCGAAGCGACCGGCACCGAAGGCGTCGTGAAGGGGATCAACATCTTCTATACCCGGCTCGCCACCCTGGACAACCGGATCGTCTTCGTCCCGAACGGCGACCTCATGAGCGCGAACGTGACCAACCTCACCTGCGAGGAGATCCGCCGGATCGACCAGAGCTTCAAGATCACGAACGACATCGACCAGGAACTGGTGAAGAAGGTCCTGTCGGAAGCCATGACGGGCACGCCCGGCGTCCGCGAGGATCCCGCGCCCTTCGTCCGGCTGACCGCGGTCGACGACGACACATACATCTTCACCGTCCGCGCGTGGTGCGACACGAAAGCCTACTGGGACACCTATTACGACCTGATCGAGAACTGCAGCAAGGCGCTGAGCGAAAACGGGATCGACGACCCGGAGGAACGGATCGCCGTCCGGCTGGTCGGAGAGGACAGCTGATCCCCTTTCCGACGATTATCGGTCGGAAAGTTTCCGCTTTTTTCCTGCCGGAAAGGGCTTGAAAAAAGGCTTCGCATGGGGTATAATGGCACAAGAAAGATAACCGGAGGGAAAAAAGATGGCATGTTTCGTCATTTCCGTCGTCGAGGCGGTCGCCGTCTCGGTCGCGGCGAAGGTCATTGAGAAAAAGGAAAAGAAAAAAGACGAAGTCCGGCTCCGCAACGGCGTCGAAGAGAAAGAGACAAAAACGAAGATCCCGTTCTCCCGCAAGCTGAAATGGCTGGACCGGATGCTCTGGGGCGGCAGCGCGCTGCTCGCGTTCGAGCATGTGTGGCACGGGGAGATCGTCCCCTACTTCCCCTTCCTGACGGCGGCTTCCAACGCAGAGGACGCCGCGGAGATGCTCCGCGAGATGGCGACGGTCGGCGTCGCGATGTCGGTCCTCGTGACGGCCGTATGGCTGGGCATCGTCGGTGTCGTCTCGATCATGGAAAAGAGAGCTTCGAAGGAAGAGAAACCGGCCCCCGCCTCCGGAGACGCGAAAGAGGTCTGAGCCGTGACGCTGCTTGTGACCGTCTTCGCCGCGGCCGCCGCCACGGTCGTCTGGTACAAGACGCTGCCGAAGAGCGAGATGAAGGTCGGCATCCTCTGCTGGATGTACTGGGGCGCGTCGCTCATGTGGCTGGTGGACGCGATCTTC
>CACZRJ010000104.1 GCA_902783535.1 uncultured Ruminococcus sp.
AGAACATGTTGGCTTGATAGGCTTGTAATCATACTATCATCTCGAACAGACAAAGTCAAGAGGACTGGGGTATAGGTCGGCGTCAACGTATCTGTCAAGAGATTGCTGGCAAAATCTTTTTTCACAAAATGGTATTTTTTTATAACGGGCAAAAAACGCCCAAAGTTTACGAGTCAGAGCTTTCTCCGAAAAAGAAAGCATAGAAACAGCAGGATGCTTTTCTGCACCCAAAAATGGCAGTCTTATTCATTAGTTGGAGTAAAATCTGATGGGCTTCTATAAGCTCCAGCCATGTGCAATATCCCTCATCCACTTCATATTTGAGGTACTCGGAATTGTAGCTTGGCAATAGCCATCGTAACCTTTGCCGACTGTTTCCGGGATTTTAGAGGCTGGAAGAAAGATATCTACTTCTTTTTGCATAGTTTCGCTCAAAACTGGCGCCAGGATGCTCGCAACCGCATCGGAAAGTCCCTCGGTTTCGCGAAGGCACAAAATCCTGGCCATATTGGCCGCACCTGCTTTAGACCAACTTTTTCGGCGACCACTCATGCGATTGCCAAGTAATGTAAAAACGTTACTTTCCACACAGCCCATGTTTCTTGCAACAAGCCCTTCATTGACTTGAATCGGTTTTCCATATTGATCCTGATAGGGCCGCAAAGCAGTTTTGTTTCCCGAAAAGTATACCAGCAGATCATTCAGTTTTTCATAGTCATCTGTCCCAGTTGCAGAATCTCTGTAAGCTTCAATACATTGAAGAAGGTCATTTACATTCCCTGTTTTTAACAGAGTGAAAATGGTTTCGCGGGCAATCTTATCCCCAACACATTCAAGGATTTTCTTGTTCCGATGATACGGATCCAACTGGTAAAAGGTGTTGGGCAGTTTAGCGGTTCGCTTGATCCAACCCGCACCGTCGCCATTTAGAAAACGGGCCTCTACAAAAGACATGTCAAATTTGCTGGCTAACAGACCCTCTTTGCGGCGCAAAAACTTTTTGCTGCCGTCAAAACTGGCACAAGCGACTTTTTCCGCAAGAGCATATCTACCCCCGGAAACTTCCTTACAACCGGCGTAACAAATGCCTATCTTGATCTCACGCTTCTTATGCCCATCCCGTCGGGATGCTCCCTGCATGGAAAGCCAAAGGCCATCTTGCTCTTCAAAAAGGACCTTGGATTTCAAAGAGCCTTTGCCCTTATTTTCGCGCGCAAGTTGAGCATTCTTGTCTTCGATTGTTTCCAGTCTATCTCCAACCGTTTGGACAATGTTCCAAACGCCGGTGTGACTGATCGATTCACCAGTGGTGGCTGAAATGGTTTTTGCTGTTTCGCGGAAACTGGATTTACTAGCCTCATCCAAAACGGCAGTAACGAGCAGTTCACTAAAGCAACCGACACGATTCAACCCCAGCGCCTCATCGAGCAGATAAATGACCTTGGGTTCGTCTGGACCCGGGTTGACAACTAAGTACTGAACTCTCATTACTACAACGTCGCCCATCTTGGTTTTAATTGTTCTTTTACGGTATCCGTTGTGGCGATATTTCTTCTTGTCTCGATTGTTGCAAAGTTCCTGGTCCAGCTCGGAGAGCCAGTTGGCAAGACCAATTTGTGCTGCTTTGCAGCCTTCTTGAAAGAATTTTTCCTCCAAAGTATTGAAATTAACTGTAGATTGGGTTAAACTCATGACACACACTCTCCTTTGTTTAGGTTTGGTCGCTTTAAACAATACCATAAAGTGTGTGGATAGGCAACCCTCGGGCTGCCTATTTTTTTTGTCGAGCCGATCGCGGTGCGCCGCGATCGGCGAGTCCCCCCGCCCCGCGGGGCGGGGGGACTGCCCTCGCCTTAACTCGAAGCCTCAACTCTTTTTGCCAACGAAAATTATACTCTTAGAGCGGCGGCGGGGTCCGGGGACCGCGCGAAAAAAAGGAAAACGGTCCGCGACGTTCGCCGCAGGCCGTTGAATTCGTTTTCTGTTTTCGGAAAGAAAGGGTCGTTTGTCACATCCAGTATTCTTCCGGAAGGAATTCGGCGGGGATCAGTTTTTCCACGGTGGCGATCATATTCGCGATGCTGAATTTCGCGCCGAGTTTTCCCGTCTGGCTGTCGTAGAGCGTCGCCGAGCTTTTCCGCTTTTCGTAATAGTGCACGCCGTGGACGGCGGCCAGCTCCTCCGTGTAGTCGGAGAGGCGGTAGAGCTTGAATTCGCGGTAGCCGGTGTCGAGTTTGGAATTCACGACTTTGCCCTTGACGTAATGGCAGACGATCGGGGTCAGCATCGGATCCTCGACAGTCACGGTGTCGCCCTTCTTGCGGACGTTGAACGTCAGGACGCCCTCGAGGACGCACTGCGCTTCCTGCATTCCGGAAAGGAAATTTCCTATGGAATAGGTCAGAAGCATGCGGTGTCCCGTGGAACTCGTCTTCCATTCCATCGGCTGCAGGCAGTGCGGGTGCATGCCGACGACGACGTCAACGCCGAGTTCGCAAAGAAGGTCGGCATAGGTCTGCTGGAAGGAATTCGGCTTGAAGGAGTACTCGTTCCCCCAGTGCGCGGAAACGATGATGACGTCGGCCGACTGCTTCGCGATGGCGACCTGACGCGTGATCAGTTCCTGCGTGAAATAGGGGATGTAACTGTTTTTCAGCCGGCTGTTGGCGTCCGTGTTGTAGTAGTTGGTCGCGTAGACGTAGGACAGCCACGCGATGCGGATGCCGTTCTTTTCCGTGAATACGATGTTGTTCGTGTCTTCCTGGTTTTTGTAGTATCCGATCGTCTGGACGCCGAGGCTCTTGATCAGAGCGTCGGTATAGACGAGGTACCGGTCGTCGTGAGAGTCGAGCATGTGGTTGTGCGCGAGATTGACGACGTCCGCGCCGAGGTCGGCGACCGCCTTGTGGATGACTTCGGGGGAATTGAAGCTCGGGTAGCCGTCGATGGTCGTTCCGGGTCCGCCGGACAGGGTCTCCTGATTGATGTACAGGATGTCCGCGCTGATCATTTCCTCCGCGAGGTTCTCGTAGATCGGAAGAAAATCGTAGCCCGCCTCGTGCGTCGTGACGTAGTCGGTCGTCGTCCCGTGCTCGGCCGCGTAGTACTCCATCGCGGTGAAGTAGACGGACGGATGGATCAGATTGTCGCCGCAGCACATGAAGCGGACGACCTGCTCCTCGGGCGCTTTGGATTCCTCCGAAGACTCGTCGGGAATGTCGATCAGCGAGATCTCGCTCGGCCCGGCGCTCGGATTGCCGGAAACGCTTCCGGACTGTTCGGTCGGGGAGGACTCCAGCGGATTCACCGCGGACAGATCGCATCCGGCGAGGACGGAAGCAAAGAATATCATCGCGAGCAGAAGCGCCGCGGCGGAACGGATTGTGCGGATTCGCATAGAATGTTAACCACCTTTACTGTTTTACGGACGAAGCCGGTGAACCCAATATAACAGAAAAAGAGCCGGCTGTCAACCGACTCCTTTTACTTTGAGTTTCGATGAATTTTACGCCAGGGCCAGCTTGAGCAGATCGTTCAGCGCAGAATCCAGGTTGTGATCGTAGCCGTCTTTGGTATCGGTGATGACGACGAGGATCTTGTCTTTTCCGGTCTTGTGGATCGGAACTCTCGCGGAGAGCATGCTGGGCAGATCGGAAGCATCGACGGCCGTATAGTCGCTGGTTGCTCTTTCGCCTGCTTTGAGGGAGATGATGACGAGGTAGACGGGGGTGTCTTTGTCGCTCTTGCCTTCGAAGGTGATTGCTTCGCTGCCGGTGTAAGCGGCTTTGCCGGAGGTGACCAGGACGGTGTCGCCGACTTTGACGGACGTCTTGTCGAACAGGCCTTCAGAGAGATGAACGTCGAAGTAGATCTCGTCCTTGTTCAGGAAGGAGAGAACGTCCTTCGCGGTCGGATCTTCCGCTTCGGAAGCCGGTTCCGCTGCGCTGGGAGCTGCGGATTCCGCGGGGGTCGCGGGCGTGGTGGCGCAGGCGGCGACGGAAACGAGCATCAGGACCGCCAGCAGGAGGATTGCGATTTTCTTCATTTTGAAATATCCTTTCGCTTTTTGTTTTTCTTTTTTCGGCTGAATGCCGGACGGAGGAGGGGAAAGCCCCTGTTCCGTACACGACTGATGCTACACGATATCACAGCCGGATTGTATTGTCAAGTCATTTTTTTCGGATGAATTCCGCGAGCCGTCCGCGCGCTTTCGCGTCGCAGCGGGCTTTTACGGAAACGCCGTCTTCCAGATATTCGACTTCCAGAACGGTCGCCAGCCGGTAGATCTCGTTCAGCACGCCGGCGGAAGCGTGGGGGAGGAAGATCGACTCGACCGTCTTGCCTCCCGCGAGCAGATCGTCCAGCGCCTTCAGAAGTCCGTCGACGCCCTGTCCCGTCGCGGCCGAGATCTCGATCGCGTTTCCGGGGAAGAGCGTGCGGTCGTCCGCGGTGACGAGATCCACTTTGTTGTAGACCTCCAGGACCGGCTTGTCGGAAGCGCCCAGATCCCGGATGAGCTGTTCTGTCACGGCGCGTTTCCGCTCGCGTTCCGAAACGGGTTCGGACGCGTCGGTCAGGCACAGGATGCAGTCGCTTTCGGTCAGTTCCTCGAGCGTGGACCGGAATGCCCGGACCAGCTGCGTGGGCAGCCTGTCGATGAATCCGACCGTGTCGGTCAGAACGGCTTCCGTTCCGCTCGGGAGCGTGAGTTTCCTGGTCGTCGGGTCCAGCGTCGCGAACAGTTTGTTTTCCGCCAGGATCCCCGCATCCGTCAGATAGTTCAGGAGCGTGGACTTGCCGGCGTTCGTATATCCGACGATGGCGATGGAGGGAATGCCGGATTTCGCTCTCTGCGAGCGCTTGACGGACCGCGTCCGCTCCAGCTCGTTCAATTCCTCCGTCAGCGCTTCGATCCGGCGTTTGATGTGACGGCGGTCGGTTTCCAGCTGGCTTTCGCCGGGGCCTCTGGTGCCGATGCCTCCGCCCTGTCTGGAAAGGACTTTTCCTTTTCC
Organism: uncultured Ruminococcus sp.; assembly: GCA_902783535.1. Lineage (GTDB taxonomy): Bacteria > Bacillota > Clostridia > Oscillospirales > CAG-382 > Coliplasma. The sequence goes on from CACZRJ010000104.1 coordinate 5,013, forward strand.
GATCAGGCGGGGCGCGGTGTATTTCAGACACGCGATCTCCACCTGAAGCTTTCCTTCGGCGGTGACGGCGTGCAGAGCGAAAATGTCCAGGATCAGCATCGTGCGGTCGATGACCCGGACGCCGACGATCTCCTCGATCGACGAGATCTGGGACGGGGAGAGCTCGTTGTCGAAAATGACCAGCGTGATCTCGGGATCGGCCGCGACGGCGTCCCTGATCTCCTCGCATTTCCCGCTTCCGACGCAGGTCGCCTTGTCCGGCGTTCTCCGGTTCTGTATGATGACGGCGGCGGTCCTTCCGCCGGCCGTTTCGAGCAGGCTTTCCAGCTCGTTCAGGGAAGTTTCGCATTCTTCTTCCGTTTTTCCGAGGGAAACGGCCACGAGGATCGCTTTTCCTTCGGGTTCCTTATTTAATATCTGCAGTTCTGCCATAGGGTCCTCCTTTGCGCGTTCCGCATGCGGCGCGAAACGATGAGAAAAAAGAAACGGCGACGCACCAAATGCGCATCGCCGCGTTGATCCCGCAAAAAATCAGTTGAGGTTGAATTTCTTCTTGAACTTGTCCACGCGTCCGCCCGCGTCGACAAATTTCTGTTTGCCGGTGAAGAACGGGTGGCACTTGGAGCAGATATCAACCTTCAGGTTTTCTTTGACGGATTTGGTGTGATACACCGCGCCGCAGGCACATGTGATGGTTGTGTCCTTAAAATCGGGATGGATTCCTTGTTTCATTTTCGTTTTCCTCGCTTTCAACGTGGGCCTGACATTTCCAACGCCAAGCCAATTTTTTTCATGCGGGAGACAGTATATCACAGGAATATTTGAAAATCAAGCCCTTTTTCATCTTTTTTTCATTGCATTTTCAAGCGAAAAGCGGTACAATGTATCAGACATCTAAAAGGGGGAGTCCGGCTCCGCCCGGAAGGGCGCGCCGGAAAAGGTGAAGGGCGATGAAGATCACATATTTGGGAACCGCGGCGGCGGAAGGCTGGCCGGCACTGTTTTGCAGATGCGAATACTGCATGAAGGCGATGAAGGCGGGCGGAAGGAACATCCGGACGCGCTCCCAGGCGATGCTCAACGACGACCTTCTGTTCGATTTTCCGTCCGACTCGTTCCATCATATGCAGCAGAACCGGCTGGATTTTTCGGCCGTGACGGCGGTTCTGATCACGCATTCTCATCTGGATCACTTCGCTCCGGACGACCTGCATCTGCGCAATTCCGCGTATTACGCGCACAATCTGACGTCCGATCATCTGGAGTTTTACGGAAACGAGCGGGTGATCGAGCGCATGCAGACCGCCTGCAGGCTGCGTCCCGAGGAACCGAACGCCGACGGGCTCACCATCCACCTGGCAAAGGCATACGAACCCTTTCAGACCGGAAAGTACACGGTCCATCCGCTCAGGGCGTTCCACGCGCTTGAGGAAAACGCGCTGAACTACGCCGTCAGCGACGGGGAGAAAACGATCCTGTATCTCCACGATACCGGCCTGCTTTACGACGACGTTTACGAATATCTCGGCGCGAATCATATCCGCGCGGATCTGGTTTCCTACGACTGCACCTACGTTGCGCTGCCTTCCGGCGGCGGGCATCTCGGCCTGGATTCCTGCCCGGTCGTCCGGAAGCGTCTGGAGGAAGCCGGCGTGAGCGACGGAAAGACGATCTCCGTCATCAACCATTTTTCACACAACGGAAAGCTGATCCATGACGAACTGGTCCCCGTAGCGGAGGAACTCGGCTTTCTGACTTCTTACGACGGGATGGTTATCGAGTTTTGACTGCGAACGCATCTGACCGCGATCTGATGCTGCGGTCGACATACAATTACGATCTTCCGAAAGAGCTCATCGCGCAGACCCCTTCCGAGAAGAGAGACGGGTGCAGGATGATGGTGGTCGACCGCCGGGAAGAAGCGATCGAGCACAAGCTGTTTTCGGATCTTCCCGGATTTCTCCGTCCGGGCGACTGTCTCGTCATCAATGATACGAAGGTCATTCCGGCGCGGATCTTCGGGACCGCGGAAGGACATACGGGCGTCATCGAAACGGTCCTTCTGAAGCGGGAACCCGAACGCGGCGGAGAAGTCTGGCACGCGCTGACGAAACCCGGCAAAAAGACCCGCGTCGGACAGGTCATCCGCTATTCCGACGAACTGACCGGAGAGGTCATCGGGATCGGCGAAGGCGGAGCGAGGATCATCCGGTTCTCCTATGAAGGGGTCTTCATGGAACTGCTGGAAAAGATCGGGACCATGCCGCTGCCGCCGTATATCACGGAAAAACTGCAGGATCAGAGCCGGTATCAGACGGTCTACGCGAGGGAGGACGGTTCTGCCGCGGCCCCGACCGCCGGGCTCCATTTCACGCCGGAACTTCTGGAAACGCTTCAGAACGGGGGCGTCAGAGTCGCGCGCGTGCTGCTGCACGTCGGACTCGGCACATTCCGCCCCGTCAAGGAAGACAACATTCTCGATCACGAAATGCACAGGGAATTCATTCGCGTGACGAAGGAAGCGGCGGACGTCATCAATTCCGCAAAGGCGAACGGAGGCCGCGTCATCGCGGTCGGAACGACGTCGGTGAGAACGCTGGAATCCGTTGCGGACGACTCCGGCGCGATCCGCCCGTTCGAAGGAGAGACCGGCATTTTCCTGTATCCGGGATGCAGATTCAAGGCGACGGACGGGATCATAACGAATTTCCATCTCCCGGAAAGCACGCTGATCATGCTTGTCGCCGCTTTTGCCGGCTATGACCTGACCATGAAGGCATATGCCGAGGCGGTGGAAAACAGATATCGCTTCTTCTCGTTCGGCGACTGCATGCTCATCATCTGATCGCAATCCGATCATCAGTCAAAGGAAGACGGACAATGGTTCATCATTTGAATTATCCGGACGGATCCGGGAGCCCGGAGGACCGTCTGCCGGAAGTCATCGCGGTCGTCGGACCGACGGCCATCGGGAAAAGCGCGTACGCCCTGGAACTCGCAAAAGCCTGCGGGGGCGAGATCGTCAGCGGAGACTCCATGCAGGTCTACAGAGGGATGGATATCGGAACGGCAAAGGCCGGCCCCGGGGAGCGGAAGGAAATCCCGCACCATCTCCTTGACATCGCTGAAATCGATGAGGCTTTTTCGGCCGGAAAGTTTCTCGACTGCGCGGAAAAAGCGGTCCGGGACATCCTGTCGAGGGGAAAGACTCCGGTCATTTGCGGTGGAACGGGGCTGTACATCGAGCTGCTGCTGACGGGGAGAAAACTCTCCGACGGAACGCCGGACGAACGTCTCCGGGCGGAGCTGTTCGACTACGCGGAAAAGCACGGCGCCGAAGCGCTGCACGGCATGCTCGCTGAGGAAGACCCGGAAGCGGCCGCCGCGATCCATCCGAACAACGTCAAAAGGGTCGTGCGCGCGATCGAGATCTGCAGAAGGTCCGGCATGACGAAAACGGAAGCGGATAGACGGAGCAAAGAAACGCGGCAGTCGTTCTCCTCCAGAGTCATCCGGATGACCTGCAGAGACAGGGAAGCGCTGTATGAGCGGATCGAGCGCCGCGTCGACGAAATGTTTTCCCGCGGCCTGGAGAACGAGGTCAGAGAACTGTGCGCGCGGGGGCTCCGCGAGTCGCCGACGGCATCGCAGGCCATCGGGTACAAGGAATTCTATCCGTATTTCGACGGACTGATTTCGATCGGGGACGTGCGCGCCGCGATCGTCGCAAATACGAGACATTACGCAAAAAGGCAGGAAACCTGGTTCAGGAGAATGCATGCGGACGAAACTGTTTTCGTCTGAGAAAGCATTCCGACCCGACCGGAAAGGAGAGCGGCCGTCTGGCCGGACAACAGAATCGTGAAAAAAAGAATCGCGACATTTTTCACCCAGTTCGGCGCGGTCGTCGTGATCGTCGGACTGACCATATATCTCGTGGTGCAGATGACGCTCGGGATCGGCGAGGTCGTCGAGACGGAGTACACGACATATACGTCGTATACGAAGGTCCAGAATCTCCAGGGATTCATTTTCCGGGACGAGACGCCGGTCTTCAGCCCTTCGGAAGGGGCAAACTGCTACCTGGCGGAAAACGGCGAGTGCGTCGCGAAAGGCGACGTCGTCGCGGTCACGTATTCCGACATCAGCGATGTGGACGTTCAGGAGCGGATCACGAAGATCGACGGCATGATCCGTCTGCTCGAGCAGTCCCAGATTTCCGCCGGCGCGTCCACGACCGACCTTTCCATGCTGGACGGCAATATCCAGTCCCTGACGCTGGACATCCTGCGGGACGTCGACGAGGACAATCTGGCGAAAGCCTTGCGGAAGGAAGAGACGCTCTGGATCCAGATGAACCGACGCCAGAGCCTGCTGAACGCCGAAACGGTCAGCTACGGGACGCGGATCAATCAGCTCAAGGCGGAAAAACAGAGCCTGGAAGACTCTCTGCGCGGGGACGCCGTCCGCGTCACGACCGCGAAGCCCGGATATTTCTATACGACCGTGGACGGGTACGAAGAAACATTCACGATGACGGCGCTGGCGGATCTGACGGTCGACGGATTCGAAGACATGTGCAGATCGAATCCCGACGAACGCATTCTGGAGGACGCCTGCGGAAAACTGATCACTTCCTCCGAATGGTTCCTGGCGGTCATCGTCGACAGAAGGACCGCGGGACTGTATCAGGACGGGAACGCCTACGAGGTGATCTTCCCGTATTCGGGGAGCGTTTCGCTGCAGATGAAACTGTACAAAAAAGTCTCGCATACGGAAAAAGACAAGGTGATCCTCGTGTTCTCCTCCCGCGAGATCCTGAGCGATTTCGACTTCACGAGGAACCAGACCGTGCAGCTCGCGCTCGGCCATTACGAGGGCATCCGCGTCAGCGCGAAGGGACTCCGCATGCTGGACGGCGTCGTCGGATGCTACGTCCTGAACGGATCCGTCGTGACCTTCAAACAGGCGGAGATCCTTTACCAGACGGACGATTACGCCATCTGCGAGGTCCCGAAAAACGCGTCTACGGGAAAACGGACGAACCGCGCGGAGATCTCGCCGACGCAGCTTTCGCTCTATGACACGGTCATCCTGTCCGCGAGCGATCTTTACGTCGGAAAAGTGATCAAGTGACGGAGTACTCAGAAGGAGGGCGGAGAAACCGGACATGTACGGACGAGACGAAATAAGAAAGAATATTGAGAGGATCCTTTCCGAACTGGACGGGCGGGCGGAACTGCTCGCCGCGACGAAAACGATCCCCGCGGACATCATCAATTACGCTCTGGAATGCGGCGTCCGGACGATCGGAGAAAACAGAGCGGATGAACTGCTGGAAAAATACGACGCCATCCGAAAGGAAGGCATCGAGATCCATTTCATCGGACATCTGCAGAGAAACAAGGTGAAAAAGATCATCGACAAGGTCTCCATGATCCACTCGCTGGATTCGTACGAGCTTGCATGCGAGATCGAAAAGCAGGCGGCGGAACGCGGTCTGCGCATGCGCGTTCTGATCGAGATCAATCTCGCTTCGGAGCCGTCCAAGTCCGGTCTCCCGATCGAAGAGGTCAGACCGTTTCTCGATCGGATCCGTCCGCTGACGCATCTGATCCCCTCGGGACTGATGGCCGTCCCTCCGAAAACGGACGATCCGGAGGACAATCGGAAATTATTTGAAAAAATATCTCAATTATTTATTGACATATTGCATGAAAATGAGGATAATAGGGAATGGAGATATTTATCCCTCGGAATGAGCGGCGACTATCTCCCCGCCGTCGAGTGCGGCTCGAACCTGGTCCGGATCGGAAGCGCGATCTTCGGGCCGAGGACGTGAACGGACGAAGGCGGAAATGAAATTTTGAAAAAAAGAATCTGATAAAAGAATATCACGGAGGAAATACCATGGGATTTTTCAATCGCGTAGGTGAAATGTTCAAAGGAGAAGACAACTACAATCAGGAAGAAGAAGAGAATTTCCAGGAAGAAGAAGTGCAGCCTCAGGCTGAAGCGAGACCCGCAGCGCCCGCTCCGAAGACGACGAACATCGGCGGCTCCAGCGCAGCTCTGGAAATGAAGGTCGTGAAGCCGGAGAACTTCGGCTCTGCCGTCGGCATCGGCGAGCATCTGCTTGCGAGACGCACCGTCGTCATCAACTTCGAAGAAACCAACAAGGAAACCGTCCGCCGCATCCTGGACTTCCTGGGCGGCGTGGTCTTCGCGATCGAAGGCAACATCAAGAAAGTTTCCGACGCCACATACATCGTCACCCCGAAGAATGTGGACGTTTCGGCTGAAGCCGCAGCGCAGCCCGAAGAACCGAAATCCAGAGAACTGTTCTGATTTTCGCAGAGATAGGAACCTGTCTTGGCGGTTCTTGAAATACTGGAAGCCTCGGTGCTCGGACTTCTGAGCGCCATGGGCTATGTGATTCTCGCACGGTGCATCATGAGTCTGTTCGCATCGGAAGAATCCAAAGTCTACATGTTCTGCTGCGCGGTGACCGAGCCGGTCGTTGCGCCGGTGCGGAGTCTCCTTGAACGGATTCCGCTTCTGGAGAATTCGCCGATCGACTTCTCCTTCATGGTCACATATCTACTTCTTACGATCTGCAGACTGATCCTGCTTTCCGTTTCCTGAAAAAGGGGACGGAAAGCGGACTTTCCTGCGCTTTTTTGTATCATTTTTTTCGCATAGAAAGGGAGGACAGCCATGCTCGCTCCACATGAACTGAAAGGAAAAACATTTTCGAAGGCGGTCAGAGGATACAATGCCGCCGAAGTGGATGAATATATCGAATTCCTGATCGCCCAGTATTCCGACGTCTACCGGGAGAACAACGAACTGGAAAGAAAACTCCAGATCGTCGTGACCAATCTGGACGAGATCAAGGACGAAGAGGAATCCATCCGCAGCACGCTTCTGTCCGCGCAGAAGATGGCCGACAAGATCGTCCAGGACGCCCACGAGCGCTCCGACATCATCACCGGCGCCGTCAAAGAACGCTGCGATGCCGTCATTGCCGAGTTCAAAGAACAGATGCGCGCGGAAAAAGAGGAGATGTGGGAACTCCGCTCCCGCATCGTCGATTTCAAGAAGCAGCTGTTCGCGATGTACAAAGATCACATCGAGGACATCAAGAGCGTCTCCGTGAACGAGATCGACGACATCGTGCTTCCGAACGAGGAAACGCTCGTCACCCGCATTTTCTCGGACGTGAAACAGGGCATCGACGAAGACGCCGCGAAAGCCGCCCTCCGGAAGAAGGACGAGCTGGAGGAAGAACCGATCCTCATCCGGAACGAAGAGCCCGTGCAGGAACCGGACGCCAGGGCGCCGGAACTGACCGGAGACGAAAAGGCCGCGGAAGAGGATTTCCTCAACCAGGTCCTGAACGAGAAGAAACCGGAAGAAGAATAACGACCGAACCGATAGAAAGGATGTTTTGCCGGACGGAGAGACGACGCGCGCCCGGACCGGGATAATTCATATGAAAGACTACAAAGACACACTGAATCTGCCCGTGACGGACTTTCCGATGCGCGGGAATCTGCCCGTCCGCGAGCCCGAGATCAGGAAGCGCTGGGACGAGATCGACCTCTATCAGAAGATGCTCGAGGTCAACGAGGGACAGCGGTCCTTCATCCTTCACGACGGTCCTCCGTTCTCCAACGGGAACATCCACATGGGGACGGCGATGAACAAGGTCCTGAAGGACATCATCAACAAGTCCAAGACGATGGAAGGCTACAGAACGCCGTACATTCCCGGATGGGACAACCACGGCATGCCGATCGAAAGCGCCATCATCAAGCAGTCCAAACTGGACAGGAAGAAAATGAGCGTTCCGGAGTTCCGCTCGGCCTGCCGCGACTTCGCGCAGAAGTTCGTCTCCCTCCAGATGGAGTCCTTCGAACGTCTGGGCGTCGCCGCCGACTGGAAGCATCCCTATCTGACCATGAACCCGTCTTTCGAGGCGAAAGAAGTCCGCGTCTTCGGAAAGATGTATGAAAACGGGTACATCTACAAGGGGCTGAAGCCCGTCTACTGGTGCGCGCACGACGAGACGGCGCTTGCGGAAGCCGAGATCGAGTATCAGGACATGCCGTGCGACTCGATCTACGTGAAATTCCGCGTGCGCGACGACCTCGGGAAACTGTCCGGAACGTACGATCTTTCCCGGACGTATTTCGTCATCTGGACGACGACGCCCTGGACGCTGCCGGGCAACGTCGCCATCGCGGCGCATCCGCGCGAAGA
>CACZRJ010000105.1 GCA_902783535.1 uncultured Ruminococcus sp.
CTCCAAACACCGATCTGTTAACTTGTTTCTTTCTTCTCATCCAACCTGTACACCCTACCCGGCTCGAGTGATCAATACTACCGTCTCTACGTGCGTTTCATTCGGCAAGATATTTACGGCGTATTGCTTATTTCCATGACTTTGGTGCGCTTTATATCATTCTTCCCCGACCAACTGTGCACCTCAAAACTGAATTTAGACAAATACTCTACGGAATAGCCGAACAACCGAGCCAATCGTTGGGCAGAAATATTGCTTAGATCGTCTCTTCCTATCTCACCACCGAATCTTGTTCGATTGTCGTCGAAAAACTCGATCGGCAATACTTCATCCGACAAAATTAAACGAACGTATTCCTCGGCTTCCTCCAAAGAATTAAAGTGTCTGTGTTGGGTGGAAAAATAAACAGTATATTCTGAAAAAGTCTTTTCTTTTTTCAAATCCATATAATAATCATCTTGGGATATTTCAATGGAAGCGTCACTTTTGGTATCTCTTATAACTATGGTATCATCCGTACAATGGATTTGCAAATCATAAGATTTGCAAATTTCTTTGAAAAAGGGTGTTAGAAGCATTTGGATTTCTCCTTTTTTCCAAAATCATCAGTCGTCCATGTAAACTCTAAATGGTCGTCGATATTTTTCCGACTTAAAAGAACAACCGTTTCGACGTGACCTGTTCTTGGAAACATGTTGAAAGGGATAATCCTTCCGATACGGTAGTGGTCACTGCACAACGCGGACACGTCTCTTGCAAGAGAGGCCGGATTACAGGAAATATAAAGGACTTTTTCAGAACCGCTTCCGGAGATCAGGGAGATCGTCTCATTCGACAGTCCTTTTCGCGGCGGATCGACGATGATGGCAGAAGGGTGCCCGAATAATTTCTGACACAATGCGATTCCGATGGATGCGTCGGCGCAGATGAAATGAGTATTCACCTCGCTTCTGCCGTTGCCGGAAGCATTTTCCCATGCATCGGAAACCGCATCCGGAACGATTTCTACGCCGAATAGTTTTTGAGAGTCGTCAACGATGGAGAGGCCGACGGAACCGATGCCGCAATACAAGTCAAGCAGAATATCACCGTGCGAAAGATTCAGAAGTTCAGCAGCGGTATTGTACAGGCTTTCGGCACAATCGGGGTGTATCTGATAAAATGATGCCGGGGAAATCTTAAAACGTCTTCCGCAAAGTGAATCATAAAAATCGGATTCCCCTGACAGCAGGACCGTCTTTTCCCCAAGGATGGCATTTCCAGGAACCGAATTGATATTCAGGAAAACGGACTGTATATCCTGGAAACGGCCGATCAAGGATTTTGCCAGTGCATTTTCTTCCTTGAAACGCTTTGATGCCACCAGCGTCACGCAGATGCGGCCGGCTCGATTCTTCCTCATGGAAACAAATCTGAGGATCCCGGAGGAAGCAGATTCATTCCAAATGGGAATATGAAGTTCGTTTGCCAGCCGGCATACGAAAGACGCGACTGCGGAGAATCGTGTATCCTGCAGCGGGCAGCACTCGTGCTGGACGACCGCGTGTGAATGCCTTGCATAATAGCCGAAAACCGCCGACTGACCGTCATATGAAAGAGGGTAGACGACCTTGTTCCGGTACCCGGCCATTGCAAAGCTCCGCGTTTCTTCGACCGGAACGTCCATTTTGGCGATATGAAGGAATGCGTTTCGTACGATTTCTCTCTTCTTTGCGTTTTCGTATTCTTCGGACAGATGGAGGAAACAGCAGCTGCCGCATCTGGAATAAACCGGACAACTGACAGGAGTCCTGTGTTCGGACGGCGAAACAAGATCGATCATCTTTCCGACGAGATAGCCGGATGTTTCCTTGATGATCAAAACGTCGCAGAGATCTCCCGGGGCCGTTTGCGGAACGAAGACAACGATGCCGTTTTCGGCCCGCCCGACGCCGTTTCCGTCCGGGTTGATATCATCGATTCTGATCCGCATCATTTTGTTTTTGAATGTCACTGCGTCTTCCTCCGGAGTTTCTGCTTTACGTCCGAGATGAAAAGAGGATCGGAAAGCTTTTCGAGGAGCGGCGTTGAGGCGTTGACGATCAGAACGGAAAGATAATCCCCGGAGAGTCCCCAGGCGAAGGATCGGAAAACGCATGTCAGGATGCCGGCGAGAAGGCCGAACACGATGCGTGCGATCCTGAAAGACGGGTTCGGGACCGAAGAAAAGTCGTTCATTGCAAAGACGGAAAGGAAAACGACGCTACCGGAAAGAAGCTGCATCCCGGCGTAGCTGACCATCTCAACGTCGTCCGGAGAAAAGGCGGCGGAGATCAATGCGACAGTCAGTAAATAGGCAAGCGTTCCATAGAGCGAAGCGTGCTTTCTCAGAAGAAGCCAAACGAACGAAAAAACGAGGCAAAGGATCGCGACCGCCCCGATCGGGCCGGAAGCCACGCCGATGAGCTGCGCCAGGAATCCGCCTTCATAATATGTTCCCGCATCCAGAAGATGAAGCGGGGAGAAAACACGATATGCATCGACGAGTTTCGCGTCGGGAACGATTTCAAAAGCCGGAAAATAAGCGAAAGGCTTTGTATAGCGTTCCATATAACCCGGAAACAGGAGGGAAGCGACGAAAACGGAGAAGACAGCCGAATTCATCACGCGATGATTGAAATACAGTGTGAAGCTGCGGCAGAGAACGGAAAACAGAGCAATCAGAGGCGTGATCCAGAGCGGCGCCGTGACAGGTATCAGGAAAGAAGCGAGAATACCGGTGAAAAAGGCGGAAGGCGAAAACAGTTCCGCTTTTCTTTTCTTTTTCAGCACCCGGACGGGGACCTCAAGCAAGAGACTGAAAAAGCCGCAAAGACTCATGAGGACGGCGGCGCGTCCGCCGAAGAGAAAGACTGCCCAGATTGCAACCGGAACAAGCGCAATCAGAAGATCGACATAAAGCGACAGCTTTGTCTGTTCGGTGCGCTCAAACATGTTCTTTCTCCTTTCGTTCGGCGTATTTTTGAATGAGCGTTGCCAGAGGGATGTTCGACGGGCATGCGTAGGAACAGCAGCCGCAGCGTATGCAAGCGGCGGCGGTCGACTTTACATGCATGTAATTTCTTTCCGTCAGGATCCGGAAGGGGAAAAGGCCGGACGGGCAGACGGATGCGCATCTGCCGCAGGAGATGCATTCCTCAGCCGGCAAAACGCGCTCCACGTCGGCGGTCAGATACTCCTGATCGACGCGGCA